>CAMWSZ010000179.1 GCA_947177005.1 uncultured Clostridia bacterium
CGTCTTGCGGAGCAGCTGGGCTATACGGACCTGACGCAAGTGGATATCCTGGATGCGGACGGGTATATTACGCTGCCGGTAGAGGGCGGGACCTATTTGACCGAAAATTATGTGGGCAGCCATTTCGCCGCCTATGACTCCCTGCTGGTGCTGAGCCATTTTTCCGGCCATGAAATGGCGGGCTTCAGCGGCGCTGTGGAGAATCTGTCGATGGGCCTGGCCAGCGCCGGGGGGAAGGCAAATATCCGTTCCGGCGGCGCGGACAGCGGAATGTGGGGTGCATCTCAGGAGACGTATCTGTACGGGATGGCAGAGGCCGGAAAGTCCGTGTCGGACGCCTTGGACGGCCAGATCGTCTACATTAATGTTCTGGCCTGGCTGAGCGCCGACTGTGACTGCGGGGAGCAGCCTGCCCCGCCGGAGACGGCGGACATCGGCATTTTGGGGTCTCGGGACCCGGTGGCGCTGGACCAGGCGTGCGTGGACCTGATTCGTGCGGCGGAGGACAGCGATGCACTGGTCCGCCGGATTGACAATGCCGGTGGGGAGCGTACGCTGGAACATGCGGCAGACATTGGCTTAGGCAGCCGGGGGTATTACCTGATTCAAATCGGCTGAATCACATCGCTGGCGCGGTGTCCTCCTTAAGAAGATCCCCCAGTTGTAACCCCGCAAATTGTATATCCACCAAATGTATGAGCAGGTGTTCTCCTTCCAACGAAGGGAAGAAGAACACCTGCTTTCTGACTTGATTAAAGTTATCTATTACTCCGGCAATATCATTCTCTTTTTGTATTCCAGGCACAGCATGGTGATATCGTCGAACTGACCGGCTTCGCCCGTAAAGCTGTCTACATTCTCTTTGACCGCATGGACAAGCTCCTGAGGAGGGAGTGCAAAGTTTTTATTCAGAATCCTGCCCAATCTTTCCATACCGTACAGCTCGTTGGAGCTATTGGTCGCCTCGGTTACGCCGTCCGTATATTCAAAGAGCTTGTCTCCCTCTTCCAGCGTAATTTTTCCAGCTCTGTACCGCATGTCCTCCATTCCGGCCAGAACAAATCCCGCCCGAATCTTATACGCTTCAAAGCGGCTGCCTTTTTTGCAGATGTAAGGAAGCTCATGCCCCGCGTTGACAAAATGAAACTCTCCCGTAACCAGATTCAGAACGCCCTCAAAAGCCGTGACAAACAGGCCCTCGCTGTTGGATTCGCAGAGAAGATTGTTGACCTCGGTGAATACAGCGCCCAGGTCCTTGTCCGGCACGGTGCTGCCTTTAATCAGCGTTTTGGCGATGACCATAAACAGCGCGGCGGGGACGCCCTTTCCCGATACGTCGGCCACCACGACAGCAAGATGCTGGTCGTCCACCATAAAAAAATCATAGAAGTCTCCGCCGACTTCCTTCGCGGGCGTCATGGAGGCGTAAATATCGAATTCCTGCCGGTCAGGGAACGCCGGGAAAATGTACGGAAGCATAGAGGACTGGATGTTCTGGGCCACATCAAGCTCTGCGCTGATTCGCTCCTTCTCCGCTGTAACGGCGGTCAGCTCTGTGATGTACGTGTTGAGTTCCTCCTCCATTTTTTTGATGGATTTGGAGAGCTTTTCCATTTCGTCACCCGTTTGGATATTCAGTTTGGAAATTTTGGAGACGCCGTCCGTATCACTTCCTTTTTTACCGGAGACAAACGAGCTGGCCGCGTCGTTGAGCAGATTGATCGGATGGATCACTGCTTTGTTGACCAGAATCAGAATGATGATCACCATGACCGCCGCTGCCGCCAAGGTAATCAGGGTCAGCTTGACAAGAAACTGCATCCGGTTTTCCATGATCTCATTCATCGAAATATCCACCAGCGCCGTTCCGATCACCCGGCCGTCTTTTGTAATGAGGGGGGCAGTGGCGGAACACAGCCACCCATATTCCTCTGTATTGGTAATAAACGCAGGGATATCATACTTATCCGCCGCGATTCTGGCAGCATACTCTTCGTCCGCATCGTCCCAATCCCCCGGCATGCACCGTGTGTCCGCGCTCGCGTCAACAACATACAGGTCTTTCATGGTTTTGAGGTCGGTATATCCCAGATACAGGGAGACTACATTGTTGTCGATACGGAGCTGATCCAGGAGCTGCCAGATCTCGGCGTATTCGGGCATACTGGTGACCGGATCGAACTGCTGATAGTATTTGTCCCAATCCGTATCGGAAAACGAGCCAAAATCGGGGGCTTCTCCTCGTTCGTACCAGAACCGGTTGTAAATCCGCAGCAATTCACTGGTGATCTTTTCCACCTTCTCTTTATCCACCGCCGTCGCGGTAGATTTCGCAATGGAGACGGCGAGCGTCTGATAGTGCCTGTTAAATGCCTGGGTATAGGTATTGTAGCTGATCAGCACAATTCCGGCAGACAGGACCGCTACAAACAGCAATACGACAGCAACCGCTTTGAATTTCAGTGAAATTTTCATCGTTCTTTCCTCCCTACACGATATGGCTATATACGAACCACAAGAGAATTGAATCCGCTGCACCTGCGGTACATGAACTGCTTTGCTTTATTCTTTATCATAAGCATACTGATCTCATCCACGTCAAATTCCCAATCTTCGGTATCCGTGCGCAGCTTGTTGGACTGAAGAGAGAACGGATTGAAAACGACCGCGTTGTCCAATACATTCAGGAGGAAACCGCCGTCCTCCAGAGCCAGAACGGTCACGCGGATTTTGCTGTCTGCGATGTTCTGCATGGCGTTTCGGATGATGGACATGCAGAGTTCTTCCGTGACAAGCGTGACCGAAAATTTCTGCTGATTGTCCGCGTTCCATTTTTCACAGAAACGGAGGCTTTCCGTCAGCAGGCGTTCGATATCGCTGCTGTCGTTTTCGACCATAATGCGGAGAATGCGCTCGCTGTCAAAGACCTCTTCTTTGGGAATACAGCGCATATAGACCAAAAACGCAGCAAAGGTAAGCAGTTCCGTGACCGGGAACATGAGCCAGATCCATGTAATGCCAAAGCGGGAAAAGAGGAATGCGCTGGGAATCAGCAGGACAAAGCTTCTCAAAAGTGTGATAAAAAAAGCCGGATTCGGACAGTCCTTCGCTTGGTAAAACTGCTCGTTTATCACATTGAGTCCCAGGAAAAGGAAGCCGGTACAATACATGCGTATAGCCCGTACAGCCAGCGGCATGAGGTCCTCCGTGATTCCGAAGAAAGCGGAGACAGGCGCTGCAAACAGGAAGAGCAGCAGTGCGGCGGCGCCGCCCAGCAGCAGTCCGCGCTGCCGGGCAAGATGCAGCACCTGACGGCAGTCCTCCTCGCTGTTCTCGCCGGTGAACGTACTGACCAGCGGCTGCGCGGCTTCCGACGTACCGTTAAAGAGATAGAGAATGAAGAAAGATGTATTATAGACGACATCAAACACCGCAACGCCGCTTTCTCCGGCCAGCCCCATCAGCAGGCGGTTCATTACCAGGAAAAAGACCAGCTGGAACAGATTCTGAATCGAGGTGGAAAAGCCTGTTTTGAAGCAGTGAAAGGTTTCTTGGATATCGAATGGGACGGGCGTGATTTTTAATACGCCGGCTTTTTTGCCGAGGATGCCCGGCAGGTAGAGCAGAATCGCCACAGCGGACCCCGTTACCGTGGAAAGGGCCGCGCCTCTGGTCCCCATATGCAGAAAAACGACAAACATAATATTGAGGGAAATATCGACGGTATTTCCGATCAGGAAGCCTTTTGTGGCCAGAGCAGCGTTGTTGTCGTTTCGAAGGAACGAGGCAAAAACAATATTCAGCATTAACAGCGGAGCGCCCGCGGCGATGATCCGCAGATAAATTTCACAGGCAGTATACAGCTCCCCGTCCGACGGCACCGTACCCAAAAGCGCCAGACAGTGCGGCGCAAACAGATTGACGCCCGCGGCGATCAAAAGACCGGCAGCGAACGTGCTGACACAGATCCGGTTAAAGCAGCTGACGGCCTTCTCGTTGCTTCCTTCCCCCAGGAGCTGGGAAAAACGGATGCTTCCGCCCGCAGCCAGACCATCCATAAAAACATTAATCAGCATAAATACCGGCAGGCACAGGCTGATTGCCGCGAGTCCGGTTTCCCCGACCGTATGACCGACCGCAAGGGCATCGGCCATATCGGCCAGCGCCAGTCCGCACGATGAGATCACCGATGGGATCAGCAGTCTGAAAAACATTTTCGGGACAAAGTAGTCCTTTTTTTTCATTTTAACACGGCCTTCCATGTTAAGTTTTTTGTAACAGGGCAAAGGCTGTTTTTCATCTGGCGAATCCCGGGGATGCCCAAATCCTCCTCATGATTGCAGTAAACATACTGCCCTTCATACTGTTTCAGGCATTCCCGCAGCGCATAATATACCATCCCTTTCGGTGCGCCGGGGACCGACTTTCCGACCACAATATCAATGGTGTCGCCGCAAAGGGGAAATCCGGCGAAAACGGAGGTGGGAACAGCGTCTGCGTAAGTAATCACACCGCTGATGTCCAGCTCTTCCCAATGCCTGAATACCTCTTCCGCAATCTCTTCGTCCCGAAAACCGTGTTCTCCGACGTTGTGCGGAACCTCGTACCATTTTGACACAACAGACATGACGTCATTTATATTCGCATCGGAAACCGGCGCAGACCGGATTTGATACATTTTGTCCAGTTTTCGAATTTTTCTTCTGATTTCAGAGAATTTACTGCCGGTAAGTCCGGTATATTCTGCAATATCACATATATATTCGTCCGAATCGTCGGTATGCTCCAGCAGCCATTGATCGGGAAAACGGCTGTTCAGCCAGCTAACGTCACATTCTCGAAGGTAGCTCAGGGAGAAGGATTGCTCCTGCATACCGCGGCAGACAAAATCATAACATTCCTCTTCATCGCCGCACGGGAAAAACCACGAATGGTCTCCATCCCGGCCATACTTGACCGCAAAAAAATTTTCTTGTAACAAAATGGATAAATCCAGATGGTTCTTCCAGAGATAAAGAGAGGGGAATGCGTGGGACGATGAAGTATGACGGCAATGTAAGCGGATCTGATCAATTTGTTGTTTGAGTGCTATGTCGATTTTCTGCACGCAGTCCGTGTCTGTCATAACCGGCTCCTTTCTGGTATTATAGATATGTCTATTATACAGCTTAAAACGACAAATTGTCAACGACTCCTACATGAAAGCCGTTTAAAGTGCATGAAATGCACGGCCTTTCTTACAAGGTGCCCCCTGCCCTACCCCTCATCCAGCACTTCATTTCCGCTCCGTACCACAAGGCGGATTTTTACATTCTCGCCGATCAGCTCGACCAAATACGCAGCCGTTTTTTCATCGCTGGTGGTCAGCCGCAGGAGTTGGAAATGCCTCATCATATCGTGGCGGAGCATCATCACCTATTCATGCTGCCGCCGCATGATATCATAGCTGCTTTGAGCCAATTCAACCCGCTGTTCCAGCAGACGACACTCCGTCCGGTAGGCAATCTCCCGGCAGATCGCTTCCACTAGATCTGTGACCAGTGCCGCTGCCGTCATGGTCTCCGCCAGGGGCCAGAGCAGCATCTCTGGCGAATGTCCGTCAAACATCCAGTACCCCAGCACCGAATGTCGTTATAGCTGATCAGTTGTATCCTTACTGGCACTGTTTTTCATGATGCCAGTACCTCCCTTGTCAGGGCGGCATAGGCCGCAGACACTTTACCGGCAGGGTCATGAAGATAAATGCTCCGCCCTTCTGCGCTGCTTTCCGCTGCCCGGATGGACTTGGGAATGATACTGCTGAAAATACGCAGCTCCCCACCATACTCGCTACGCAGCAGATCAGTAATCTCGCGGGAGTAAATCGTCCGCATATCCGTCATCACAATCAGGATATCTTCGATATCCAGGTCCGGGTTGATTCTCTCCTTTACATTTGCTATTGTACGGAGAAGCTCCTGTAATCCAAGAGCAGAAAGAAAATGGGTCTGCATAGGAATCAGTACCGTATCCGCTGCTACCAGCGCATTGATCCTTTATTGCAGGCTCAGCAATGAGGACGCTTTGGACGGCGAGTCAAACTCGATTGCGAATCAAGAGTTACTATGTAAAGGGTGGAGTCACCACCTAATACATATGACTGCGGTTCATTTGTGGCAGAATGATAGCAAGTATCTGTGAGAAGGGGTGTGAGACTGCAAAAACAAATATTTTCGGCAAGGGTGTCGTTTAGGTGAGGAACTCTGACGCTTATATGTGTAGTGACCATCTTCCCTCAAAACACAAAAGCGGGTGCAACATTTATGAATGACAATAATAGAGTGATCGTGGAGAGAAAAATTTCTTATGCTATCTAAATAGATGTTAGGGACACTTCATCAGTAAGGATTGAGTGTCCCTTTATTGTATTTGTGCAATATATAGGAGCGAAAATCTCCTCTTGACATTTTTACATAAAAAGCCTATAATGCTGTCAAACTCATTCGCGG
>CAMWSZ010000180.1 GCA_947177005.1 uncultured Clostridia bacterium
CGCGGCCATGGCAGGATTGGCTGCTGATGTCCGCTCACGGGACGGACTGCGATGTAATCCGTGCTGTAACGTCTGGAATGCCCGTCTTTTTCCTGACCGGCGGGCGTCTCGGCCCTGCGGAAATCTGCGGCAGGCTGACAGAGGCCGGTCTGGGCGGGCTGCGTGTCACGGTGGGCGAAAACCTATCCTGTCCGGACGAATCCATTACCTCCGGCACAGCGGAGCAGTTTGCCGTGCAGTCCTTCTCCCCTCTGTCTGTTCTTCTTGTGGAAGCGGCACCCCGGATGGAACGGCGCTGTCCAGGCTTCCCGGACAGTGCGTTTTTGCGCGGGGAGGTTCCCATGACCAAACAGGAAGTACGCGCCGCTGTGCTGGCGAAGCTGGCCGTCCGGCCCGGAGATATTTTCTGGGACGTGGGCGCAGGGACAGGCAGTGTGAGCGTGGAATTGGCCCTGGCGTCAGAGGGAGGCGCGGTATTTGCTATAGAGTGCAGCAGCGAGGCTTGCGGCCTTATCCGTGCCAACCGGGAGAAATTCTGCGCTTGGAACCTGCATGTAGTGGAGGGCTGGGCCCCGCAGGCACTGGAGGACCTTCCTGTCCCGGACGGCGTGTTCATCGGCGGAACCAAGGGCGGCATGGCAGAAATCATAGACACAGTGCTTCGCCGGAACGAAAAAGCCCGTATCTGCATCTCAGCCATTGCGCTGGAAACCGTATCTGCCGCCGCTGCCGCCCTGGAACAGCACGGAATTGCGCCGCAGACTGTCCAAATCGCCGTCTGCCGCAGCAAACCGGCGGGAAGGCTGCATCTGCTTATGGCAAACAACCCGGTCTTTCTGATTACAGGGAACTGCGATGGTTGAGATAATGGTCGCGGCACCCGCATCGGGCAGCGGAAAGACCGTGCTGGCCTGTGCGCTTCTGGCGGCGCTGGAAAAACAGGGACGCAGCCCCTGCGCCTTCAAATGCGGCCCGGATTATATCGACCCTATGTTTCATCGTTCTGTACTGGACGTGGAAAGCCACAACCTGGATCTGTTTCTGGCGGACGAAGCGATGGTACGAAAGCTTTACGCCCGGTATTGTACGGGCCGCGGCGCGGCGGTGATCGAGGCCGCGATGGGGTTTTATGACGGCTTGGGAGGCTCTACAGACCGCGCCAGCGCATGGCATATTGCGGAAACATTGGAGGTTCCAGTGCTGCTGGCTCTGCGGCCAAAGGGGTGCAGCCTGACCCTGGCGGCTCAGGTGAACGGACTGACAGCCTTCCGCCAGCCCAGCCGGATCGCGGGACTGTTTCTCTGCGACTGCTCCTCCATGCTGGCAAAAAGCCTGACCCCAATGCTGGAACGGGAAACCGGATTGCCTGTATTGGGGTATCTGCCCCATATGGAGGAGGCCGTGCTGGAGAGCCGCCATCTGGGACTATGCACCGCTGGAGAAATTGCTGGTCTTGCCGGCCGGCTCAAGGCAGTCGCACGGACGCTGGAGCAGACAATGGATTGGGAGAAATTTTTCTTCTTGTACGGCGGGCGGGCCTCCCGGCAATCAGCAGAAATCCAGATGCCCCCCTTTTCTGTCCCTATTGCGGTCGCTCGGGATGAGGCTTTCTGCTTTATTTATGCAGAAACGCTGGATGCCCTGCGAGCCGCTGGAGCCAAGCTGCTGTTTTTCAGTCCCATGCGGGACGCCGGGCTGCCGGAAGAAGCCTGCGGACTGTATCTGCCGGGAGGGTATCCGGAGCTGTACGCCCCCCAGCTGGCAAAAAACCTGGACATGCGAAATGCGGTCAAGCATGCAGCTGCCAACGGCATACCCATAACAGCGGAGTGTGGCGGTTTTCTGTACCTCGGCCAGACACTCCAGGGCGGAGACGGCAAGATGTACCCCATGTCCGGGATTCTCCCTGGGGACAGCGTGCGAAAAGACCGGCTGGTGCGCTTCGGCTATGCGGAATTGACTGCCAAAAATGACAGTCTTCTTTTCCGCCGGGGGGAAGCCATTCCCGTCCACGAATTTCATTACTGGGACTCCAGCGAAAACGGCGGCGATTTTACCGCCAGAAAACCATTGACAGGCCGCAGCTGGCAGTGCGGCTTTGCATCGGAACGGCTCTATGCGGGGTTCCCACATATTTATTTTGCAGGCCGTCCGGAATTGGCGGAGCGATTCGTGCAGGCGGCAAAACGCTATGGAGAGGAGGATCAGCATGACGCAGTTTCGTACAGTCAAGGACGCCGTTGCAGCCATACGTCCTGACCCAAACGAGGACGCCTGCCGTCAGGCCGCCCACCGGAAATGGGCCAGTATCGCCAAGCCTCTGGGGAGTCTCGGACTGCTGGAAACGGCAGTGGAAGACATTGCCGCGCTGACAGGCAGCGAGAATGTGGATATATCCAGGCGTTCCCTGCTGCTGCTGTGCGCGGACAACGGCGTGGTGCGGCAGGGGGTCGCCCAGTCCGATCACAGCGTCACGGCCATCGTGACGCGCAGCGCGGCGGCGGGGCGGTCCTCGGTGTGCAAAATGGCGGCGGTGGCCGGATGCCGGGTGGTCGCGGTAGACATGGGAGTGATCGATCTGGAGCCGGTTCCCGGCTTGCTCAACCGCCGGATTGCCAACGGCACCGGCGATATCACCCAAGGCCCCGCCATGACCCGCGAACAGGCTGAACAGGCCGTCCTTACCGGCGTGGAGCTGGTTCGGGAACAGAAGGAACAGGGAACAAACCTCCTGGCGGCGGGCGAGATGGGCATCGGCAACACCACCACCAGCAGCGCGGCAGCCAGCGTCCTGCTGGGACGGCCCCCAAAGGAAATGACCGGCCGTGGCGCGGGCCTTTCGGATGAGGGGTTCTGCCGGAAAGTGTGGGCCGTGGAAACGGCGCTGGCAGTCAACCGTCCCGACCCGGATGATCCCCTGGATATTCTGGCAAAAGTGGGCGGCTTTGATCTAGCGGGGATGTGCGGGATATTTTTGGGCGGGGCGCTCTACCGGATTCCGGTGGTAATGGACGGACTGATCAGCACGGTTTCTGCGCTGTGCGCCATGCGGCTGTGTCCGGAGGTGCGCAAGGCCCTGATCGCCAGCCACGCTTCCGCCGAACCGGCGGGCCGGCTGGTGCTGGACGCGCTGGGGAAAGCGCCGTTTATTACGGCGGGGATGCGGCTGGGCGAAGGCACCGGAGCGGTAGCGGCCATTCCGCTGCTGGACATGGCCTTGTCGCTGTATCGGGACGGCACCACCTTTGACGGCTGCGGCATCCCCGCCTATACCCCCAAGGGAGGCTGATGCAGTGTTTACCCTTGTCATTGGCGGCTCGGCCAGCGGGAAAAGCGAATTTGCCGAGAGCCTGATTCTGGCTTCTCCCTACATGCCCCGCTATTACATTGCCACCATGGAACCCTTTGACGGGGAATGCCGCGCCAGAATCGCCAAGCACCGCCGGATGCGGGCGGAAAAACAGTTCGAGACCATAGAATGCTATACTTCCCTGTCCGGCCTGCGTCTGGCGGACAGAGGGTGCGTGCTGCTGGAATGCCTGGGCAACCTAGCCGCCAACGAGCTTTATAGTCCTGCCGGGGCCGGGACAGCGGAAAGGGCGCTGGACAGCATTCTGTCCGGCATAGACCAGCTTCTGGCCCAATGCGGGGATCTGGTTGTTGTCAGCAACGAGACGTTTACCGGCGGGAACCGCTACGCCGGTGAGACGGACGATTACCTGCATCTTCTGGCGGACGCGAACCGGGCTTTGGCACGGCAGGCGGACCGGGTATGCGAGGTGATTTGCGGTCTGCCGCAGTTTTATAAAGGAGCGCCGGTATGATCGCTGTGGAAACGATTCTGGTTGCGTTCGCCATGTTTTCCGCGCTGCCAGTCCCCCAGCCGGTCTGGAATGAGCGGAACATGCGCTATTCCCTGTGTGCGTTCCCGCTGATTGGCGTCATCTGTGGAGGCTTGTGGTGGGCCTGGAGCGCGGTTTGCGCTTGTTTTCCAGTTCCAGATTTCCTGCGGGGCGCGGGACTGTGCCTGCTTCCGGTGTTCCTGACCGGCGGCATCCATCTGGACGGCTTTGCCGACACCTGCGACGCTCTGGCAAGCTGCGCTTCCCCGGAGAAAAAGCAGGAAATTTTGAAGGACCCCCGCTGCGGTGCCTTTGCGGTGATTCGGTTGTGCTGCTATTTTATAACATACTTCGCCCTTTGCACGGCGGTGAGACCGGACCGTCAGGCGGTGTGGTGCATGGGGCTGGCTTTTATTCTGGAACGGGCCTTATCCGGACTGGCAGTCAGCCGTTTCCCGCTGGCCAAAAACACAGGATTGGCCCACACCTTTGCCACCGCCGCAGCTCAGAAGACCGTTGGACGTGTTTTGCTGGCGGTCTGCGTCCTGACCGGAGGCGGCATGGTTGCCGCCGGGAGCTTGACCGGCGCAGTGATGCTGGCCACAGGACTGTTCGCGTTCTGGCGCTACCGGATAACGGCGGAACGGCAGTTTAGCGGGATCTCCGGAGACTTAGCGGGATGGTTCCTGCAAAGGGCGGAGCTTTGGATGCTGGCGGCGCTGACTGCCTGCCAGCTTGTTGAGGAGGCGTTGTCATGATATTTATCACCGGGCCGCTGTACAGCGGCAAACGGGAATATGCCTGTAAGCTCCTTGGCTGCGGCGAGGCGGAATTAAAAGGCCGCGCTGTATGGGATGTGCAGGACTTGGCTGTCCAGCGTGGTGATCTGGATATTCTGGCGGACGAACTCAGCCAATACGAAGTGGTCATTGCCACGGAGGTCGGCGGCGGCGTGGTTCCGGTAGATGCTGGGGAACGGGCCCGACGGGAGGCCGCAGGAAAGCTCAGTTGTCTGCTGGCCCAGCGGGCGGAGCGGGTCGTGCGGGTGTTCTGCGGACTTCCCATGGTATTGAAAGGGTCCTAGGCGGACGGCCAGAGCGCTCTTTTTTGCCGAGCCGGACCAAGTCTGTCGCCCGGTAACGATATTGCGCTGCGAAACGAGGAATAGTACAAGAATATGGATATTTATCTTCTGCGCCACGGTGAGACGGCGTACAACATGGAAAAACGCTATCTGGGCAGCAGTGATATTTCTCTGTCCGCCAAAGGGCTGGCAGAGCTGACTCCCGCAGGGTTTTCTCCCGAAAAGGTTTATGTGTCTCCTCTGCGCCGGACCTGGGAAACTGCCGGTGCGCTTTTCCCTGCCGCCCGGCAAATTGTAATCGATGATTTCCGCGAAATGGACTTTGGTATCTTCGAGGGGAAAACTTATCAGGAAATGGCGTGTCTGCCGGAATATCAGGCGTGGATCGATGGTTATTGCCTCGGCAAAATTCCCGGCGGCGAACAGAAAACGGATTTCTGCCGCCGCACCTGCGAGGCGTTTGTCAAGTTAGTGAACCAGACGCTGGACGCAGGCGGGGAACAACTGGTGATTGTCGCCCACGGCGGTACACAGATGGCCGTCATGGAGCGGTTTGTCCGGCCCGTCAGGGATTATTTTTCCTGGAACGGGCCGAATGGAGGAGGTTTCGTCCTGGACGCTTCCCTCTGGCTGCTGGAGGGGAAGCTTACACTGCGGGAAACTGTCCGCTATACAGGGGGGACGCCGAAATGCTGCTGACAGGCGCTATTCTATGCGGCTTTGCGCTGGATCTGCTGCTGGCTGACCCAGCGTGGATGCCCCATCCTGTCGTGTATATGGGCAAAGCTATTTCCGGTCTGGAGCGTTGGCTGCGCACCTGGTTTCCGGCAACGCCCCAGGGGGAGCGGCTGGGCGGTATCCTTCTGGCGGCTGCACTGCCGGTGGGAACGCTGGCGGTTTCGGAATGCGTGTGCTGGTTGGCGGCGCAGTTACATCCGGCGGCTGGATTTGCAGTGCAGACGATCTGGTGCTGGCAGGCGCTGGCCCTCAGAGGATTGGCCTCGGAAAGCCAGAAGGTTTACAGTGAGTTGGCAAAAAATGACCTCCCTGGCGCACGGCGGGCTGTCAGCCGCATCGTAGGCCGGGACACGCAGACTCTGACGGCGGAGGGCGTTGCAAAGGCGGCGGTGGAAACGGTGGCGGAGAATTTCTCTGACGGCACGGCGGCTCCACTGTTTTACATGCTGCTGGGCGGCGCGCCGCTGGCCCTGGTCTACAAATCAATCAACACCATGGACAGCATGGTGGGCTACAAAAACGACCGCTTCCTCTACTTTGGCCGTGCGGCGGCAAGGCTGGACGACGCGGCCAATCTGCTGCCCTCCCGGCTGGCGGCGCTGATCTGGATTGGAGCGGCGTTCCTGACGGGAAACAGCGGCAAAAACGCCTGGCGCATCTGGCGGCGCGACCGCCGGAACCATCCCAGTCCCAATTCCGCACAGACGGAATCCGCCTGCGCTGGGGCGTTAGGGGTACAGCTGGCGGGACCCGCATCCTATTTCGGGACAGTACACC
>CAMWSZ010000181.1 GCA_947177005.1 uncultured Clostridia bacterium
CTTCTGGCCTCACTGATCATCGGCAGGCGGATGCAGCGGCTGCGGTGCTGTTCCCGGAAGCTCTCCGGCAGGCCCTTTGTCTCCTTGCCGAAAAACAGCCAGCAGTCTGGGGAAAAACGGGCTTGGCTGTAGTCCCGGGGTGCTTTGGTGGTGGCGAGCCACAGATCCCGTCCCGCCTCCGGACAGCTTTGGAACAGCGCGTCCAGGCTGGGGTGGAGGGTAACGTCCACCAGATGCCAGTAGTCCAGGCCCGCCCGCTTCACCGCCCGGTCGGACACGTCGAACCCCAGCGGCTCCACCAGATGCAGGCAGCTTCCGGTAGCGGCGCAGGTGCGGGCGATGTTGCCGCAGTTGGGCGGGATCTCCGGTTCCACCAGTACGATATGCAGCATCATCCCCGCCTCCCCCGGCGCATAAATTTGCTCCCACGACTATAGCGGTAATATTGTAAAACAAAACGGCGCTAAATTCAAGCATAAATACATATTTTTTTCCAATAAATTTAAAATTTTCCTGTGCCGGGCCATTGTTTTCCACATACTGCCAAAACTTCCTCCCATTATTTGCCGTTTCCTTGTGCAAATAGCCTCACAGCGGGCCCGGATACATAAAAATTTTCAGAGAAAAAAAGGGATTTCTAAAATTACCCTTGCATAAAACGCCGCTTCTGTTATAATATTAGGTGACCAGGAAGGGGGAACACTTGTGGATAAGAAATGTATCGCAATTTTTCTGACCGGCGATACCGCCCAGACCTATAACGGCAAGCCGCTTATGCTTCAGGATGCGTTATTCTGCCCGGTTTTGGAGTGGTGTATGCGGGCGTGGTCGGAAAAGGGTGTGAAACGGTTCTACGTCGTCTGCGACCCGGAGTACCACGAGGAGGTCACCGCCTGCTTTCCGCGGGACGCCGCCTGCGCCGTGGGCACGGAGGACGATTGGGCCAGAGAGTCCGGCGAGTTCGCCGGCGGCTGCTGGATCGAGGAGGTCCGGGAGGCCGTGCTGCCGGTGGGCAGCATGATGCTCTCCTTCCACAGCGTGCCGGAGCTGATCCGTTTGCAGCGCGCCGTGCGGGAGGATATCTCCAACTACCACCAGAATACCGGCGTCAACGTTCTGGACCCGGACACCACCTACATTGATCCCAGAGTCACCATTGGGGCCGGTACTGTCATCCTGCCCGGCACCATACTGCGCGGCCACACGGTCATCGGCTTCGGCTGCGAGATCGGGCCTAACGCAATGCTCATTGATTCCGCGGTGGGGGACGGCAGCGTTGTCAACGCCTCCCAGGTTTTCGAGAGCATTCTGGAAGAAAATGTCCATGTGGGACCCTATGCCCATATCCGTCCGGGCTGCCGGGTGGCGGCTGGCTGTAAAGTGGGGGCGTATGTGGAGATCAAAAACGCCAGCTTCGGCCGGAACACCAAGATGAGTCATCTGACCTACGTCGGGGACGCGGACGTGGGGGAGAACGTCAATTTCGGCTGCGGCACCATTACCTCCAACTATGACGGCGTCCGCAAACACCGGACCGTCATCGGGGACAACGTGTTTGTCGGTTGCAATACCAATCTGGTCCCGCCGGTGACAGTGGGCAGCGGCGCGTACATCGCCGCCGGGACCACGGTGACGGCGGATGTGGAGCCGGACGCTCTGGCTATCGGACGGGTCCGGCAGGAGACCAAGGCAGGCTGGGCCCGGCGGCGGCGGGCGCTGTACAAAAAGAAGAAATAGAGGAGTGCCATTCTTTTTCCCTCCGCGATTTCTAATGGAACGAAAAATCATTAATTCATCATGAAAAGAGGGTGTTGGAAATGATATCGCATGGCAAGGACATGAAGGTCTTCAGCGGCAACGCCAATGTGGGCCTGGCGAAAAAGATCTGCAAGCTGATCGGCATTCAAATGGGCAGCGCGGAAATCGGTCATTTTGCCGACGGCGAGGTGTGCGCGTCAATTTATGAGTCCGTGCGCGGCTCGGATGTGTTTCTGGTGCAGTCCACCAGCAGTCCGGTCAATGACAATCTGATGGAGCTGCTGGTGATGATCGACGCTATGAAACGCGCCTCCGCCGGACGTGTGACCGCAGTCATCCCCTATTTCGGCTACGCCCGGCAGGACCGGAAGGCAAAGGCCAGAGACCCCATTTCGGCCAAGCTGGTGGCGAACATGCTGGTGGCGGCCGGCGCCGACCGCGTGCTCACGCTGGACCTCCACGCCGCCCAGATCCAGGGCTTTTTCGACATTCCCGTGGACAACCTGTATGGAAATCCGGTCTTTGTAGACTATTATGCCAAAAAATTCGGTGAAAAATGCGAGGAGATGATGGTCGTCTCGCCGGACGTGGGTTCCGTGTCCCGTGCCCGGGCGTTCGCGCAGAAGCTGCATATGAATCTGGCAATCGTGGACAAGCGCCGGCAGAAAGCCAATCAGTGCGAGGTCATGAACGTCATCGGCGATGTGTCAGGCAAGGACTGCATCCTCTTTGATGATATGGTGGATACGGCGGGGAGCCTGTGCAACGCCGCGAAAGCCATTGTCGAGGTGGGCGGCGCGAAGAGCGTGTACGCCTGCGCCTCCCACGGCGTGCTGTCCGGCCCCGCCATTCAACGGATCAACGACAGCCCGATCACGGAATTAGCGTTTCTGGATACCATTTCCCCCATTGATCCGGCGCTGAGCAGCAAAATCCGTTACCTGACCGTCGCGCCCATGTTTGCGGAGGCCATCGAACGGATCTATCAGGAAATTTCCGTATCGAAGCTTTGGATGTGAACTGCAAAAAAGTGCCCGGGCGGGCACTTTTTTCATGAGAAAATAAGGAGGTTGGTATGGACTGGCTGCTGGTTTGTCTGGGAAATCCCGGGAAGGAATACGAGCTGACCCGGCACAACATCGGGTTTATGGCCGCCGACGAGCTGGCCCGGCGGGAACAGATCAAGATCAATAAACTGCGTTTCCGGTCCCTGACGGGGGAGCTGCGCGTGGGGGGACAGCAGGTGCTGGTCCTCAAGCCCCAGACGTATATGAACCTGAGCGGGGAGGCAGTGAAGCTGGCCAAGGACTTTTACAGGCTTCCGCAGGAGCATATCCTGGTCATCTCCGACGACGTGGCCCTGCCGCTGGGCAAGCTGCGGATTCGGGCGAACGGGACCGCCGGGGGACACAACGGTCTGAAAAACATCATCGCCCATATGGGGACCAGCCAATTGGTCGGCCAATTCCCGCGGATTCGGGTAGGCGTCGGCGCGCCGGAACACGGCGACATGATCGACTGGGTGATCGGACGCTTTTCCCAATCGGAGAGGAAGGTTGCAGAGGAAGCGGTAGGGAAAGCGGCGGACGCGGCGGTGTGCGTGATTGAGAAGGGCGTACAGGCGGCGCAGAATCTGTACAATTGACCGCTTTTCCGGACAAAAATCAATCCATGTAAAAAACGCTGCTGCGGAAAGTCCGCGGCAGCGTTTTTATTTTCACACACGCCCCTTTGGAGAATGTGTGCACTTAATTTACCCGGATAAAACCGGATTCCACTTTCGTTTTTTCCGTTAAGTTGCTGACCACGCCGTTCCAGCTTTCCATAAACTCCGTCATCGCGGCCTGAATGCTGAGAATCGTTTCCCGCCGTTTTTCATGCAGGGCGATATCGGCTTTATACTGGTCCCGGTCGTCTACGGCGGCCCGGAACTGTTCGCCGCAGGCTTTATAGGCATGGTTCATGCCGTCGAAAGCCCGGCGCGCTTCTCCCACAAGGCCGCAGATATATTTGTCCACGACGGCGGCTTTCAGCGGCTCATAGATCTGGTCAGCGATCTTGTCGGTATACACGGAGTTGACAATATCGGCCCTCAAATACTTGCTGCACGCCTCCTGAAACTCCTCCTGTGTGGCTTTCAAAGTCCGTTTATAGTCCTCCTCCACCACCTTGCGGCCCTTGAGGGTATTGGACAGCCACATGCCCACGTTGGGCAAAAGCTTCTTTTCAAACAGGAATCCCAGGTCATGGAACAGGTTCAGGTTGGTCTGATACATGTTGTCCGGCACCTCACGGGGGGAGACCATTTGCGTAGCGAAAGCGAACGCCGGCAGATCCGGCAGCTTGATTTCCACGTCCTCCTTCGACAGCGCCGACCGGCATTTCTGATTGACCTCCGCCAGCCGTTTCTGACGGTACGCGGCGATCTGTTCCATTTCATGGCGCAGTTTATCCAGCTGGCCGGAGATTTCGTCGGCGCTGCGGCCCGCCTCCACCTTGATGACGGAGTTGACCACCACATTAAAATCCTTTGCTGTAAACAGGCTGTTGATATCCCGGCCGGAGATTTGGCCTTCCGTCTGCAATTTATCGTTCAGGCGGTTCCAGATGACGTCCACGACAACATGATAGATATTGTCCGCAACAACCGATACTTCACAGGTTTCCTTCAAGGTCTCATCCTGGTATTCGATCATTTTTTCGTATACGCCGTCGAAACGGCTCAGGATGCTGTCCGGCTCCAGAACCGCCAAATCATTTGGGTTGCAGTTTTGAGAAAAAATCTCCTCCACGGAATTGGTATATTCGGTAATGATCTGAGAGATATGTTTAATTTTTTCGTCGCTGGTCTGGATGAGGGCTTCCAGATTGGAAACGGCGTCCAGAATGCTCTGGACCCGGACCTTCTGAATGGCGATCTGGGAGGCGACGTTATTGATAATCTCCTCCCGGGTCTTGCTGCGGGCCACATAGGCCACATACTCCATCATGGCCGGCATTCCGCTATCCCGCCGGAACACGTCGTAGGAGACCGCGCTGACGCCGTGGTAATAGTCCAGGAATTCGGAGTGTCCATGGAGCCATTTCAGGCTGGGGACGTCCTTGCGGTCGAAAGCAATCTGCCGCAGGAGCTCCGGCGTGACGGACTGCTCCAGTTCTTTGACGCCTGCCTTTTCCGCCTCCAGCACACTGAAATATTCCTTTGCGCTGGTGGGGAAGATCACGCAGTCCCGGTACGCCTCGTCGATATCGGCCAGACGGGTTTTCACGAAGTCCACCGACATGATAAAGGATTTGGGGGCGTCCTCGTCGGTATAGCGCACGTCCATTTTATTGAGCACAAAGATGAGGGAGTGGCTCTTGCTGCTGAACATCCGCTTGACCTCACGAAGATATGCCTCCTCGGAGGTAGTGAGGAATTTGGAGTAATCAATGGCAAACACGGCCACGTCGCACTTCTGCATAGCCTCCAGGGCAAGCGGTTCATGTTC
Organism: uncultured Clostridia bacterium; assembly: GCA_947177005.1. Classification (GTDB taxonomy): domain Bacteria; phylum Bacillota; class Clostridia; order Oscillospirales; family Oscillospiraceae; genus Pelethomonas. The sequence continues at coordinate 5,250 of CAMWSZ010000181.1, forward strand.
TGTACCGGCGGCGTCAGGCCCGGCGGTGTCATAAATGGTATAGGCGGAAAAATTGTTTCCATCTGTTGCGTACCGGACCTGCATATCCGGCAGGGCGAAACCGGTGTCACGGCTGTTCTGGGCGTCCCGGAACCAGTCCATCATCGTCTCCCGCAGCTCCTGGCGGGAGGGGAAAAAGCTGGGCTCCTCCCCCTCCTCCTCAATGAGCAGGGAGTACATGCTGTCGCTGCTTCTCCTGTAGACGCAGTTGTTTGGGGTAGCCAGTTCGGTGCCGGTGGGGGCGATCTCCTGCCCCAGCAGGCAGTTGACGATCACGCTTTTCCCTGCCTTTTTCGACGCCGCCACCGCCACCTTCAGCTCCACGTCCATAGCGTCCTTGAGCTGCTCCTGCATGGCCCGGCAGGCCGCCAGCGTCTCGGCGATATCCTTCAGCCGTACTTCTCTGGTGGGCTCATTTTTTTCCCGGTCGGTCCGCTCCCACAGTTCGCTCAGGCTTTCAACGGCGGCGTCGCAGCCGTCCATGAGACTGCTGATGCGGTCCATGAAGCGGCTGGTTTTTCCGGCGTCCTGCTCCTCACGGCGCAGCAGCAGCTCCACGGTATCCAAGGGGTACTGGAGGTAGATCAGCTGCTGCATGATCTCGGCCAGCTCCACCCGGTCGTCCGACTCCACAACGATCCGGCAGTGATGATTGGGGTCCAGCAGGCCGGTCAGCCCGCTCATGGTATCGACTGTCTCGGTCTTACCGCCATAATAGGTCAGATACAGATTTTTCCGCTCATAGCACACTCTGAATCTGTAAAGATAATCATCGTCAAGCCCTCTGCCCCTCTGATGCAGCCGTGTGATATAGTCATAAAGTGTATCGGGGCCGGTGTAAACAAAGACGGCATCGCTGTTCTCGTCCAGTTCCTGTTTAATGGCCTCAATATCCGCCTGGATGTCGTCTCCAAACAATTCAGAGTATCTCATCTCAACAATTCTCCCCTTTTGATCTTCCCTTTTGGACGCTCACTTGCCCAGCGCGTCCAGGATGCTGTTGATTTCGCCCATGATGGCGGTATTCTGCTCCCGCTCCCGGCGCTGGCGGTCCAGACGGGCCGTTTCCTTGTACCGGATCTTCCAGAAGTTTTCGGACAGCAGGCGGGTAAACTC
>CAMWSZ010000182.1 GCA_947177005.1 uncultured Clostridia bacterium
ACCTTAACCTGACCGCCGGTTCCGAGATCAGGGAAATCCTGCTGCTGAAAATCTCCTTGAAGAAACAGGAATTTGATGCTAAAATAATCGAGGCGATTGCAAAGCAGAATCCTCATCATCTGGTATTTTGCCTGACGTTTGTGGAAAGCTGCCAGCTCGCCCTGTATCACGGCAAACTCTATCGGACTGCCTGGACGCCTTCCGATGCGCTGACGCTGTCGGCGAAAGGGTATTCGCTCTCCGAAATCTGGAACGGGCTGATTGAACAGATCGCATTACAGGAGGAACGGACGGAGGCTCCTGCCGGGCTTTCGATTGATGAACGCCTCGCCTTGCAGGACCGAACTTTGAAGCTGGAAAAGCTGATTGCCAAAACCGAGGCCGCCGCCTGGAAAGAACAACAGTCCAAGAAACGCTTTGCGCTGTATTCAAAGGCGCAGGCGTATAAAAAGGAATTGGAGAAACTAAAATATGGACTACCTTAAAATGCACACACCGGACCATGCGGACGAAAACTACCGCAAACTGGCAGCGATGTTTCCCAATGCGGTGACGGAAACGGTCAACGACAACGGCAAGACCGTGCGGGCCATTGACGCGGACGTTTTGCGGCAGGAAATTTCCGCCGCGGTGGTGGAAGGTCCGCAGGAACGGTATCAGTTCACCTGGCCGGATAAGAAAAAATCGGTGGTGCTGGCCAACGCGCCCATTGCAAAAACACTGCGTCTGGACCGGAGCCGGTCCGTGGGTCGGGACGGTGCCCCCGGCGGTATGGATTCAGAAAATATCTACATTGAGGGCGATAACCTGGACGCGCTGAAGCTGCTTCAGGAGACGTATCTGGGCAAGGTCAAGATGATCTATATTGACCCGCCCTATAATACCGGAAACGATTCCTTTGTATATGATGATGACCGCTCTATCAGCGGTGAAGAGTTTTCGGAAGTAAGCGGTCAATATGATGAAGACGGAAATATGCTTTTTGATATGCGGCCTAATAATGAATCTAACGGACGGTTTCATACCGATTGGCTGAATATGCTGTATCCACGGCTGCGGTTGGCAAAGGATCTGCTGGCTGATGATGGGTTTATTGCAATAAGTATTGGGGAGGAAGAATCTCATAATTTACAAAAAATCTGTACCGAAATTTTTGGTGAACATAACTTCAGAAATATTTTAGCCGCAAGGCGGTATGATAAAAACCTGAACCTGCAATTTGCTTCACAAGGGTTGGTTTCCATGAATGTGGGATTGGAATATATCTTTATTTATTCCAAAAATCCATTTACAAAGATGAAAGCAATATACCGTTCTTCAACGGATGAACGAAGCCAGCAAGGCTATTGGAAAGGCTTTTGGAACAATGCAGACCGGCCAACCATGAGATATGATATTTTAGGGGTAACGCCAACAGATGGTCAATGGAAATGGATGAAATCAGTTGCGGATGAGGCGGTTGCAAATTATTTGGAGTATGAAAAATACTATCAATCTCAATTTACTTTAGAAGAATACTGGAAACGGACTGGCTGCTGTAAGAAATTTATCAGAAGGAATCCCGCAGGAAAAGGCAAAAATCAGGGTGTGGAACATTGGGTCTCTCCATCAGAAGGAATTTTGAGAAACAGTAACTGGTCGGATATGCTGATCTCAAAGCCTATTGGGCTGAACATTATATTTGATAATCCTAAAAATCTTGAAGTCATTGAAACGCTGATTCAATTATTTAACACCGAAGCGGAGGATATTGTCCTTGACTTTTTCTCCGGTTCTGCCACCACCGCCCATGCCGTCATGCAGCTTAACGCAGAGGACGGCGGCAGCCGGAAATTTATACTTGTGCAATTACCGGAACCGTGTGACGAAAAGAGCGGCGCCAAAAAAGCGGGCTATCAAAACATCTGCGACATCGGGGAGGAGCGCATCCGGCGTGCGGGAAAAACACTCCGTGAGGAAACCGGCGCGGACATCGACTATGGGTTCCGGGTGTTCCGTGTGGACACATCCAATATGAAAGACGTCTACTACACCCCCGCCGAATATAAGCAGGAGCAGTTAGACCTGCTTGCCAGCAACATCAAGGAGGACCGCACCCCGGAGGATTTGCTGTTTCAGGTCATGCTGGAGCTGGGCATCCTGCTGTCGAGTGCGGTTGTGGAAACGGAAATTGCCGGAAAGCATGTGTTTTCGGTGGCTGGGGGCTATCTGCTGGCCTGCTTTGATAAGCATGTAACGGTGGAAACCGTGAGCGAAATCGCAAAACGCCGGCCGTTCTACGCCGTTTTCCGCGACAGCAGTATGGCCGGGGACAGCGTTGCCGAGAATTTTGAGCAGATTTTTGAGACCTACAGTCCCAAAACAGTTAGGAAGGTGCTGTAATGGCGGACAGGAAATTCAAATCGTGCTGAGGGAAACAGATGCAAAAAAGGGCCTGCCGCAATTTGTCGCGGCAGGCCCCCTTTTAAAGCATAATTTAGCTGTTTACAGGAATTTTGCTCCACTGTCAACTGCGGCTTCGTTGTCGTAATCCTCTTTCTCTTTTGGAATCACAATGTTCAGGATAATTGCCAAAACCGCCGCGGGAACAATACCGGAACCGCCAAAGATGAGCTGTACGCCCTCGGGAAGACCCGCCAGCGCGCCGCTCGTAGCGCCCAAGCCGTAGCCAAGGCCCATTGCAATGGACACAATGGTGACAACGCGGTTTGTGACGCCGTATTTCGTCAGCAGCTTGATACCCGATACGGCAATGGACGAGAACATCATAACTGCCGCGCCGCCCAGTACGCTCTGGGGCATGATGGAGATGATGGCCGCCAGCTTCGGAGACAGTCCAGCCAGAATCAGGAAAATCGCCCCGCAGGTCAGAGCCATACGGTTAACGACCTTTGTCATCGTAACCAGACCCACGTTCTGAGAGAAGGAGGTGGTGGGCAGGCAGCCGAACAGAGAGGAGATGATCGAACCGCAGCCGTCGCAGATGACACCGCCCGACAGCTCCTGCGCCGTTGCCTCACGGCCCATGCCCCCTTCGATACAGCCGGAGATATCGCCGATTGTTTCGACCGCCGTCACCAGAAACATAATAATAATGGACATAATGGCATGGAGATTAAATGTAGGCTTGACGGGCATAATCTTCGGGATGGAGAACCACGCCGCCTCCCCAACCTTTGACCAGTTTACATACCACGCCGCGTTCGCGCCGGAGGCCAGGGTGTGGGGCATTACAAAGCCCATGATTGTTGCGACAATGTAGCCGGCGATGATGCCAAATAAAATAGAGGATGTGCTGAGCAGACCTGTTGCGAAATGCTTCAGGATCACGATCACGATCAGAACCAGCAATCCCAGCAGAAGGTTCGTCAGCGAGCCAAAATCCTCTGCGCTGCTTCCGCCCGCAAACGAGTTGACGCCTACCGAGATCAGCGATAAGCCAATGGAAAGCACAACGGTGCCGGTGACGACAGGCGGGAAAAATTTCCGCAGGGGCTTAATGAAAAAGCCCAGTACCGCCTCGCAGGCCCCGCCGATCAAACCCGCGCCGAGGATTGCGCTGTACGCGACAAGTCCGCCGCCGCTGACCGACGCCGCTACGCCGCGCATGACGCCCAGAAAACCGGAGCTTGTACCCATAATCACAGGTACCTGTCCGCCGACCGGGCCAATGGACCAGAGCTGAATGAGCGTGATAAGGCCCGCCGCCAGCATCGCGTTTTGCAGGAGCGTGACGTACAGCTCCGGGCTGTCGCTGCTGATGCCGCAGATGCCGCAGATAATCATCAGCGGCGTCAGGTTGCCCACGAACATCGCCAGCACATGCTGCAAGCCTAACGGGATTGCCTGCTGGAGAGGGATGCGTCCGTGGAACTCATAGGGACTGGTGTACTCCTGTGGTTTGGGGGTGGTATTCGTCTTTTTCATGAATGGTCGCCTCCTGTTGCATTGTTTGTGTCACATACCTATTATAACAGGGCTGGATTGTGAAAACTATGTACATTTTGCCCAATTCTTAACAAGATTTTTGCGCATGTTGCACCAAACCAAATGGATTATCCTTTCAGATGCGCCGGCCTCTGCGGTGAAATTTGAATAAACGAATAGAATATACAGTATATATCGCCCCGCCGCACCGGTTTTTATGGCATGTTCTTCGTCAGGAGTATGCGAAAATATGGTTTGCGTGAAAAATCCGGTAAATTGCACAAGGAAAACAGGTGGGGGCACGGCAGAATTTATGATAACTTGCTATTGCATAAAAAAACATTGTGTTATAATATATATGCACACTGATTCAATTCCCGATCAACACTTCACTCACTATTTGGAGGGGTTCATTATGAGTAAAAAAGAAGTCAAAAAAATCGTGCTGGCCTATTCCGGCGGCCTTGACACGTCTATTATTATCCCCTGGCTGAAGGAAAACTACAATAATCCCGAAATCATCGCTATGGCGGCGGATGTCGGTCAGGGCGACGAACTGGACGGACTGGAGGAAAAAGCTATCAAAACCGGCGCGTCCAAGCTGTATATTGAAGATATGGTCGATGAAATGGTTGACGACGTTATCGTGCCGTCGATGATGATGGGCGCAAAATACGAGGACTACCTGCTGGGCACCGCTTTCGCCCGTCCGATTATCGCCAAGCATCTTGTCGAGATCGCCAAAAAAGAGGGCGCCGACGCCATTGCCCACGGCTGCACCGGCAAGGGCAACGATCAGGTGCGTTTTGAGCTGGCCGTGAAACGTCTCGCTCCCGAGATGACCATTATCGCCCCCTGGCGCGAGTGGGACATCAAGGGCCGCGAGGAGGAAATCGACTACGCAGAAGCCCACAGCGTGCCTTTGAAAATCTCCCGTGAAACCAATTACTCCAAGGATAAAAACCTCTGGCACCTGAGCCATGAGGGTTTGGATCTGGAGGACCCCGCCAATGAGCCGAAATACGATGAGCCCGGCTTTCTGGAAATGGGCGTCTCCCCCGCAAAGGCCCCCGATACCCCCACTTATGTGACCCTCGATTTCGAGAAGGGCGTGCCCGTGGCGCTGGACGGCCAGAAGATGAAGGCCAGCGACATCATCCGCAGGCTCAACAAGCTGGGCGGTGAGAACGGTATCGGCCTGCTGGATATCGTTGAGAACCGGCTGGTCGGCATGAAGGACCGCGGCGTGTACGAAACCCCCGGCGGCACTATTCTCTACCGCGCCCATGAGGTGCTGGAGATGATCTGTCTTGATAAGGACACCAAGCACATGAAGAGCAAGCTGGCTGTCGATTTCGCCGACCTCGTGTACAACGGCAAGTGGTTCTCCACGCTGCGCGAGTGCTTGCAGGCGTTTGCAGTCAAGACGCAGGAGCATGTCACCGGTCAGGTCAAGCTGAAGCTCTATAAGGGCAATATCATCACCGCGTCCGTCACTTCTCCCGAAAGCCTCTACTCCGAGAAGCTCGTTACCTTTGAGGAGAGCGACTACGATCAGACCGACGCCACCGGCTTTATCAATCTGTGGGGCCTGCCCGATACCGTTCAGGCGCTGCGGGAAGAGGGCAAGCTGTAATTCCAGCGCACGTATCATAACGGGGATTGAAGGCGGAGGCCGGAGAGGGCTCCGCCGATTCCCGTTCCTGACTTACTAAAAGATTGCGAGGTTACTTCCTATGAAGCTTTGGGGCGGGCGGTTCCGTAAGGAGACGGACAGCTTAGTCAATGATTTCAATTCCTCCATTCAGTTCGATTTCCGGCTCTACCGCGAGGATATCGAGGGCAGTCTGGCCCATGCCGCCATGCTGGCAAAACAGGGGATCATCTCTCAGGAGGATGAGGAGCAGATCCGTCAGGGCCTGGAGGGGATTCTGGCGGATATCGAGGCGGGAAAGATTGAATTTACCGCCGACAACGAGGATATCCATATGAATGTGGAGGCCCTGCTGACAGAACGCATCGGTGCGGCCGGGAAGCGTCTCCACACCGCCCGCAGCCGCAACGATCAGGTCGCTGTTGACCTCAGACTGTATCTCCGGCGGGAGACCGGCAAAATCATGGGTCAGATTCTGGATTTGCAGGCGGCAATTCTGGAGCAGGCGGAGCGGCATCAGGAGACGGTCATGCCCGGATATACGCACTTGCAGCGGGCGCAGCCTATCTCTTTCGCACAGCACCTGCTGGCCTACGGCGAACAGCTGCGCCGGGACGCAGAACGTTTGGCGGACTGCCGGAAGCGGATGAATGTCTGTCCGCTGGGCAGCGGTGCGCTGGCCGGGACCACTTACCCCATTGACCGCTGGGCTACAGCAAAAGCGCTGGGCTTCGACCGGCCCTGCTCCAACAGTCTGGACGGCGTGTCAGACCGCGACTATGCCCTAGAACTGC
>CAMWSZ010000183.1 GCA_947177005.1 uncultured Clostridia bacterium
CCCTGACTTTCGGAAGTCAGGGCCGCGCCTCGCAGAGCGCAATTCATACATAGTCCCCAGACTATGTATAGAAGTGCGCCCTTAGCAGGGAGCCTATAAATGAGTGACCAGCCAAACAGCTTGTTTGACTGGTCACCATCTAAGCAAAACTGTAGATTCTCAATAACTTATGCGCCGATGCGTTCCGCATAACGCATGACCATAGCGGCAACCTCTGCACGGGTTGCAGTTTCCTTTGGATTCAGCTTCCTATCGGTTCCTTGCAGAATACCGTTCATTGCTGCCCAGCGCACTGCGGTCAGCGCATAACCACTTACACTGCTACTGTCGCTGAACCAAGTTAAGTCATTGGCTGCGTTGGGGCTGCCTGCATTGCGCCAGAGCATTGTCGCCAACTGTTCGCGGGTAATATTGTCCATTGGATTTGTGCCATCGGTTATACCCCGCTCCATCGCCCACAGCATACCGCGTTCATACCAAGTGGAACCGGGATTAATATCTGTGCGCACATTGTTCATCCGGGCTAAAACGGTCCAAATCATAGCACGACTAGTTGTGGTATTTGGGGCAAACTGGGTGTCGGACACGCCGCTCATCAGATAGTGTTTCCACATATACTCGACATTATTATAGAACCAATTGTTTGCGTGTACATCGGTAAAGGGCATAGGTGACGGATTCAGGACAATGCCGGAAATACCAGGAGTACCCAAGCCGGTGAAGGGTTCATCCTCAGCCGGAACGCTGAAGGTGTTGTCCGCAATTTTGGCAAAGCTGGCGTCTACGCTAACACGGGAGTTCGGCATTGTAAAGCTGTATCGGTCATCGCCCAAGTCACGTAACGTAATTTCGCGGCCCCGAACGTTGGTAATAGTGATGCTGTCCAGTTCATACCCAGCGTTCGGATGCGCCGTCAGGGTCACGCGTTCGCCGTCTTTCGCGTAGCGGGTACTGGGGATGATTTCGCCGTTGTCCGTTTTGGGGATGTTGATGTAATAGGTTTCTTCCTTGTCAGCTGGGCGGGGCGGTGTAGGCGGGGTTTCCGTCTTTGTCCAGTGGGCATAGAGCGTTGTGTTTGCTGTGTAGATTTTGCTCTCGTCAACTTTTTCGCCGCCGTCCGCCAATGTGTACCAGCCGTTGAAGGTGTATCCGTCACGGGTGGGAATGGGCAGAGCGGCAAGTTTACCGTTTGTGCCTGTGGTGTCAGTTGTCATAGTTACTGTACCGCCGTTGGCATCAAAAGTCACAGTATACATGGTGGGGACAGGGGGAGTAACTACCGGCGTCCACTGCGCATAAATAGTGGTATCCTTGGAAAACACGGTGGAGGTCGTTACCTCTTCGCCGCCTTCTTTTGCAGTATACCATCCAAGCAGAGTATGCCCTGCATATGTAGCAGTAGGTATGGTATCAAGTTTACCATTCAGATTTGTCGCAACGACAGCAGATTCCGGCGTTCCTCCATTGCCATCCAGATAAACAGCATAGCCATATCCAGAAATCTCTGCCTTCACAACAACATCTTTGGCGGGCATCCTGAAGTCTGTAACTTTAGCTGTTCTATTGGTAAAGACAACATCAGATGAGTTAGAATTCCATCCTGTAAATATTTGATTATCATCAATTAGGGCAGTCACTTCAATAAGTTCACCCGCATAATATGTACCCTCAAAGACAGCTTTATCATCGTTACTCACAGTACCCGACACAACAGTCAAAGTGTATTGCTCAGAAGTCTCAGCATAGGTATCAAGATCAGGCACCAAAGTTTCCCCTTTAGTTTCAAGTTCATAGTCTGCATTACCTAAAATTTTGTCGTCAATAGACATCTCAAAGGTTTTTCCATCAGTCAACGGCAGATCATAGAAATAAACCTCTCTAACCTCAGCCCCATCATCGTACTCAGTCACGATAACATCCATTGAACCTGTATCAGTTCCAACGCACTCAATACAATAGTTGGCATCATCGTAGAGGTAAAGAGTTTTGGTATTACCTTCAACGACAATAGTTATATCTTTAGTAGTAGCATCATACTGAGCATCTCCTGCAACAACAGCGGCCACGAGATTATTGGACTTGTCGTAAACAAGAATATCTACTGGACATTTAATCTCTATCTTCTTGCGGACAAAATTTGCTTCGTATTTCTCTGAAAAGTCAACTATGAGATCCTTGTACTTCTCATACAATCCAGAATTAGGATAATCAGCATCAAGATTCATTATCCATCCATTCCAGATTTGGTCGTAGGTTGAAATATAATCCCACTCATAATCTTTAACTGCTTCTGCGAGGGTACTTGCTGTCCCTTCTCTGTTACTATTCATCAAGTTAATCCAAAGTGGTATTATTGCATCTTTGAATAAATCATCCGATTTCAAAGACTCCTCAAAGGAAGCAGCAGTAGAACAACTCTTGAGCCATGTAGCAAACATAATGTCTACAGCACTTAGATATGCGGTAGCAGTATCAGTAGTCTTATCCGCACCAAACTTCCCTCCAAGGGTACTAACGACATCCAGCATTAAGTTCTCAAAGATTACCAAGTTCGTAACATTAGCGCCAGCTTCAACAATGTCATCAATATCCCTACCAGATAGATAATTCAAAAGCCATTTTTCGGTCTTATAAATTTTGAGCAAGGTTTGTACTTCAGGGCTACACTTCAAGACTCCTTTACTCCAGAAATCATCAATCAACTGTTTGGATGCATTCCATCCAACAATTTCAGTTTCCTTTGTCATGAGCTGTATAAAAAGTTCCTCTTTTGTAGCATCCATTATAGTTACAATATCACGAAGCGCATCTCTCAAAGCAGATTCATCACGTGGACACGAAGTAAGCATTTGACGAACAACGGCTTTCAAAGAATCTTCCATACGAACTAAGGCGAAGGCGGTAGCCATAGTTTCTAGGTAATCCTCAATGGAAGATGCCACATCCATGATAGATCCTGACAAAGAAAACACTTCATTGATAACCGCAATACCTTCAGTCATTCCTCCGATATCGTCTTTATGCACGTCGGAATAACTTTCTATAAATTTGGTCTTTACTACTTCTTCGAGCAACGACTTTTGATCACTCGACAAATCGCTTATGCTATTCCAGGAGTTACTCAACCCAATAAAATTTTGAATCTCGCCATTCCAACTTTTGGCTTCTTTTATCAAATCTTTGGCATAATCAACGTAACCATAGTTGGTGCTAACCTCAAGCAAATCAAAGATAAGTGTTTCGTAAAAATCGCGTTTCTTTGTAGCAATATTATAAAGATTAGAAGGTTTTGACACGGTATCCATAAAATTAGTGAAAGTAGTCCAGACAGAGGTAGACGCAAGCCACCAATAATTTTTGCTAAACTCTGTTACAAGAATACGAGAAGGACTTGTTAATTTCACAAGTGACATCATTTGTTCAGAGTAGGGCGGATGAATAAGAGTATTTGCACGGTAAACATTTACTTCAAATTCGTCTAAACTAGGTAAACTCGGGTCAACAGGAGCAGGATCGATCTGAATAATTATGCCGTTATTCATCGCGTACCCTATTTTACTCCCAATAAGATTATGCTCATCTATTGCATTGAAGTTTGTTAAGAAGCACGTATAGTGATCCTCACCGTCAATAGTCATAACACCAGTTAGAGAATTATAACTATCTAAAATACCTGTTGACCAGTTTAATGCCTCCAAGGATACTACTTTGCCGTCAAGTATATGATACAGCACCTCACGACTTACCAGAGCATCCGGAAATAGAACATCAGCGCCTAATGGATACGTTTGTCCATCTATAGTAATGGATGTATTGGTAATTGCGGATACTGTGCCAATAGCGGAATCTAATGACTGAATGCTATGTACAATGGAGGGAACGGGGAATGCAGAAGAGTCGATATCAGCTAATACATACCGACCAACTAATGTGCTTAGGTCCTCGTTAGGAAGAATAGTCTCCCCTGTCACTGTATAAGACAAAATATTGTGATAAAAGTTGACCTGCTTTGTGGCTTCATCCCAGCTTTTTAGGAGCATAACTGAGCCGTTGTCAGCAGGCTGATCAGGCCCAGTGCTGTTGTAGTGGATGGTAATCTTTGAACTAGGAGAGGTCAACTCAGAATTATAATTAAAGTTTATTCTCTCCCACTGAGTCTTGCTTCCAGAATAATATATGTCTGTAAGGTTTGAGCAATTACTAAACGCATAGTTTTCAATATTAGTTATGCTACTTGGAAAACATATAGTTTTCAAATTTGTACAACTTCCAAACGCTAAACGACTGATGTTAGACACACCATCTCGTATAACAACACTCTTTAGTCCGCTACAACCATTAAATGTGTCATGCTCAATACTATTAACGCTTCCGGGAATAACTATATCGGATAATTCAGTACATCTATAAAATGCATTATATCCAATACTGATAACGCTATTCGGAATTGTTATGGATGCTAATTTGTTACATCCAGAAAAAGCCCCATATCCTATACTAGTCGCACCATCTAATATCGTAACGTTAGTAAGACCAATACAATCTGAGAAAGCAACGTTACCTATATTGAGAAGTGTAACGTCTCCCAATAGACCTGTATAGCCTAAAAATGCACTACTACCAACACTTACCCCACGGGGGAGTACAATATCATTCAGATTGCTGCAACCTGCGAATGCACTATCGCCGATTTCAACCACAGTTGATGGTATGGTAATATTTTCTAATCTTTTGCAACCACGAAACGCATCTTTACTGATACCAGTTATTCCTTCCTCTATTTCAACTGTTATAAAACTATGAGTCTGTGAATCAGTCTCAAATGAAAAGCTTCCAGTAATTCCGGTTCCAGTAAGTTTCATGTATGATAATGCAGTGCAACTTCTGAGATCTACTTTTGGAAATAATCCTCCCGGAATTGTTAGTTTTTTTAAACCAACACATCCACTAAAAATTTGACCTTCAACTGATGTTACACTCTCTGGAATGATAATACTTGACAACTTAGAACAACCATTAAATACCCCTGAGCCAATATTTGTCACAGTATTTGGAATAGTAACATCGACTAAGTTTGAACAATTCGCAAATGCAGAATTTCCGATACTGCTTGTACCATGTAATATATTAACGGAAGTTAGTCTACTACAGTTCTCAAATGAAGCATTACCAACATCAGAAATTGTAATATCGCCTGTTACAGCATTACAATCCTCAAAAGCAGCATTACCAATACTTACTCCGGCTGGAAGATCTATATTTGATAAGGAACTACAACGATGAAAAGCACGCTCTCCAATGCGCGTAATACTTGATGGTAATGAAATATTAACCAAGTTCTCACACCAGTCAAAAGCCCAGTCACCAATACTTGTAATTCCGTCAGCAATTTCAATAGTCACTTGACTACCCGCCAAGGAACCCTGATGCCAAGGCGTATAATGGTTTGCAACATCTGTACTGATATAATTTACCATATCGCCTACACCTGTGAATTTTACATAAGCAACAGAATCGCAGTTCCTAAAGACTGAACCTTCTATTTTTAACGATGCCGGAATTGTAAGTGTAGTTAAATTTTTACAGTCCCAGAAAGCGCAGTGCCCTAAACTTTGTACACTTTCAGATAGTTCAAGATGTGTTAATGCGCAGTCGTTAAATGCATAAGAGCCGATATGCGTAATTCCATGCGATATAATGACCCTCTTTATATCAAACCTATACCTTGCCCAGGGGGTCATGTTTTCTCTCCAATCCTGCATTGCTCCAGTTCCAGAGATTGTCAAAATGCCTTCATTGTCTAATAACCACTCTATATTGCTACCATTCGAACCACAATCTCCGGAATCTATAACTGTAGCGTTTTGAGTAATAGTTGACTGCCTAGAACTTTTTTCCGTCGGCCGTTGGCTGGAGCTAGTGGATTGAGACGAGACTACAGAATTTTCTACCATCGCCCATGCTTCTGTAGGTAACATTCCTAGCACCAAACACAGCACCAACAAAGTTGATATAATTTTTTTGTGCATACTTTCCTCCTAAAAATTAATTTGGCCGGAACATTTTAGAAAGATTTGCTCTCACCTCCCTGCTTTGTAACAAAGTGTACCTTCCTGTAAAGCACTTTTGCCCAAATTTTTCTTTAGAAAAGGCTTGTAGAATCAAGACTTTTCTGGTAAAGTATGGGGAGTATCAAATTCCAGCGAATTTACAGGAAGGTACACGTTCCTGTAGATTTACTCCACTTACAACAACTTGGCCTTTTCGTAAATCTCGGCCCGATAGCGGAAGGTAGACAGCGGCATCCCACACTCTTTCGCCGCTGCTGTGCCAGTGATCGCTCCGGCTTTCCACCGCTGAT
>CAMWSZ010000184.1 GCA_947177005.1 uncultured Clostridia bacterium
CAACCCTTCCTTTTCCTGCATTATTCCTGTAGGTTTATAGTTGAATACAGGTTCTAAAACAGACCTTGAAAGCACCACAAGAATCTATTATAATAGGGGTGGGTGTAGCACACAGCTATGTGTGGGAGGGGCTTTCTCCCGCATAGGGGCGTGGGGGACTGCCATCCCTCACGTCCTGCCTTTATTTGTCTCGCCTATACTATAACACAATGCCGGAAAATATACAAGCACTTTTTCGTTCTTTTTCGACAGTGCCAACATAAATTTTTTGAAATTTCCTCTTGACTCTCACACTGTGATACCCTTTATAATAGGTCCTGAGCTCAAATGCATCACATATGTGGAGGAAAAAATTATGCTGAAAATAGGGATGTTTTCCAAGCTGTCACGAATCAGCATTCGTATGCTCCGGTACTTCGACGAGCAGGGGCTGCTGACGCCCTGCGATGTTGACGCCTGCACCGGCTACCGCTATTATGCCGAGGAACAGCTTCCTGTAGCGGAACGCATCACCGCATTGCAGAATATGGGCTTCAGTCTGGCGGAAGTAAAAAAGCTCATCCATGCGGAGGGACAGGACGGGGTATGGGAACAATCCCTGCTGCATCAGCGAAAGGTGCTGGAGGAGGAGGCGCAGGCCGCGCAGTACCGCCTCACGCTGCTGGAAACCGCGCTGAAGCAGCTGCGAAATAAGGAGGAAAAACCAATGGTATATCATGTCACAGTCAAAGAACTTCCGGAACGGTATGTCGCCAGCGTGCGGCAGAAAATCCCCACCTACAACCACGAGAGTCTCCTGTGGGGGCTTCTGATAGAGGAGACCGCCGGACAGAAGCTCCAAATGGCAGACCCCTGCTACTCTATGGCGATTTTTCACGACGGCGAATATGTTGAAAGCAATCCGGACGTTGAGATCCAGTGTGCGGTGAAGGGGACCTATCAGGACACTGAGCATGTGGTTTTCAAAACCGTGCCGCCGGTCCGGATCGCGTCGGCCACCTTCAAGGGCTCCTACAAACAGGTTGGCGAGGTCAACCAGGCGGTAGCCGGCTGGATTCGGGACAACGGCTATGCGTTCAGCGGCGCGTCCTTCAACATCTACCACGTCGGACCCGCCCAGACGCGGAATCCGGAGGAATTTGTGACGGAGCTGTGTTTCCCTGTGTCTGAAAAGTAAAGGAATCCGCCGCGGCGCGGCAAAAAACCGGTCCTGCTCTCAGGACCGGTTCCCTTTTATTTATGTACTACTTGCTGAACCGAAGTATTTTTTCTCCCGGCGCGGCCATTCCCAGCTCATTCCGGGCGATATCCTCAATCAGTTCGATATCATCTCTGTTTTCGATGTCTCCGGCCAGCTTTTGGTTTGTCTCCTGAAGCTCCGCGAGACGGGCGGCGTAAACGATTTCTTCTGCTTTGGCGTCCTGAAGCTCCTGAAACAGATTGACCAGACGGAAGCACAGGGCCAGCAGCAGGAGAAACAGGAGCACTGCGGTCAGACGTCCGCTTGGTTTTTTTGTCCGCTTTCGTTTCCCCTTCCGGGCCGCCGCCGCTGTTTTGCCCATCGCCCTCAGCTCCTTTCTTTCGGGAACGCCTCAACTTCCCCCGCCAACCAACGACTCTTATTGTAATCCACTTCTTCCCAAGAAAAAAGGCTTTTTTGCATCTGCGCCGGATTTTTTTCGCGGCGTGACGCCCCAGGCGCAAAGGAGCCAGCAGAATCAGCAGCCAGAAATCCCATACCGGGCGCAGAATACGGCTGAGCAGGCAGAAATACAGAACCATACCACCCAGCGCCGCGGCCAGATAGAACAGGCGCAGCTCACCGTCACCGGCCATTACAAACAGGAACAGGGCGGCGGCGGTAAGCATACAGAAGAAAGCGTCCAGCGCCGCGCCCCACCACCGGCCGCCCAGTGGCCGGACCGTGCGCAGCAGATCATAGATCAGCCCCAGGACGCCGCCCAGCAGGACGGAGCGGCAGAACATTGCCAGCTGATCGGACAGAACAACGCCCATTGGTCTCAGCCGAACAGCCGCCGGAACAGACCGCCCTGTCCGCCGCCGGGCGCGCTGTCCTCATACAGCAGCGTATGGATTGTGCCGTCTACATGGAGCTCTCCGCCGTCCAGGTTCAGTTTTCCGATATGCAGATTGGCGCCGCCGACCACCAGAGTCCCGGCGGTGGTCGCCATTACGATTTCCTCTTCGTCAAAGCGCTCGACCTCCTCCACCCCGGTAACGACCAGCCGTTCCCTGCCGTCAAGCTCCAGGCGGTGCTGCATGGCGGCTTCGTCATATGGCATAAAAATAGACCCCCCATATCCTTCAAGTCACTCCATATATATGGAAGGTCTGTCCTAATTATTCCAGATGTGCAGAGGGGGGCGTTCAGATCTCCCGGTACATGGCGGCGGCATCCGCCTTCCCGGCGTTCTCCAGCACGGCGAGAACCTCCACGCGGAGGGTGCGTTCGCCGAACCGGATAGCGATTTCATCCCCCACCTTGACCTCATAGGAGGCCCGGGCGGTGTGGCCGTTGACGGTGACGCGCTCGTTGTCACAGGCCTCGTTTGCCACGGTACGCCGTTTAATGAGGCGGGATACTTTCAGATACTTGTCTAAACGCACAGGCTCACTCCTTGACGGCCACCGCATCCTTCAGGGCCTTGCCGGGCTTGAAGGACGGGACCTTTGTGGCGGCAATGGAAATTTTTTCCTTGGTTTTGGGGTTCAGGCCCGTCCGCGCCGCCCGTTTTTTCACCTCGAATGTGCCGAAGCCGACCAGCCGGATCTCCTCGTTCTCCACCAGAGCCTCCGTAATGGCATCCAGCGCACTGTTCAGGATTGTTTCGCAATCCTTTTTGGACATGGCGGTTTTTTCCGCAACCGCGTTAATCAGTTCGGTTTTATTCATCAGAATAGTCTCCTTTTGTTCTACTTGTTAAGAACCCACTTATAAATAACGCCATCCTTTGATAGATAGTGTCTAATCTTATCATATTTTTTCCTCACTTGCAAGGCTTTTATCCAGCCAACAGATAATTTTCATAAATTGTCCACAAACTATTTCCTGCAATGATTGACAACACTGTGTCCAGCCGTTATAATATTGGCAATTACACCCAAGAAAGGAATGCAGCCATATGACTGATTTGCACGTTTCCGATGCCATTCGCTATGTCGGCGCGGATGATACCACGATTACCCTCTTTGAAGGACAATACCCCGTTCCCAACGGCGTCTCCTATAACTCCTATGTGATTCTCGACAGCAAAATCGCCGTCATGGACACCGTGGACCGCCGCGGGACCGCTGCCTGGCTGGAGAACCTGGTCTCCGTTCTGGACGGCCGCAAGCCTGATTATCTGGTCATCCAGCACATGGAGCCCGACCACGCGGGCAGCATCGGCCTGCTGGCGGAAAAATATCCGGAGATGACCCTGGTGGGCAATGCAAAGACCTTTTCCATGCTCCCGAAATTCTTCCCCGGCGACTATACGGGACGTACCCTGACCGTCAAGGAGGGGGATACCTTGTCTCTGGGCACGCATACCCTCACCTTCGTTATGGCCCCAATGGTCCACTGGCCGGAGGTCATGGTCAGCTACGAGTCCTCGGAAAAGGTGCTGTTCTCCGCTGACGGCTTCGGCACCTTCGGTGCCAACTGCTGCGGGCAGGAGTGGATCGCGGAGGCCCGCCGCTACTACTTTAATATTGTGGGGAAATACGGCGCGCAGGTACAGGCGCTGCTGAAAAAGGCGTCCGGGCTGGATATCCAGACCATTTGCCCGCTGCACGGACCGGTGCTCAAGTCGGATCTCGGCTACTATCTGGGCAAATACGACCTCTGGAGCCGCTATGAACCGGAGGAGGACGGCGTTTTGATCGCATACGCCTCCATTCACGGCAACACCGCCAAAGCCGCCCAGAAAATGCGGGAGATTCTGGCGGAGCAGGGCTGCGCAAATATCTCCATGCGTGATCTGGACCGCTGCGATCAGGCGGAAGCGGTGGCGGATGCGTTCCGGTACAGCAGAATGGTGGCGATGTCCTCCACCTATGACGGCGGCCTGTTCCCGCCAATGGACCATTTTATGGCGCATCTCCGTGACAAGACGTACCGCAACCGCAGAGTGGCGCTGATCGAAAACGGTTCCTGGGCGCCGTCGGCGGCGAAACACATGCGGACCTATCTGGAGGCGCTGAAGGACATCACAATCTGTCCTACGGTGCATACCATTCAAAGTGCGGTCAAGGAGAACGATATTGACGCGATGAGGACGATTGCAAAAGAACTTCTGGAACAATAATGGATACGGCGGACCGGTAGACAGATGTCTGTCTACCGGTCCGGTTTTTTCGTTTGGAACCACCTGCCGTACAGCCGCATAGGATGAATTGGATATCCGTTCCCCGTCTCCGGCGGGGGAGGGCGTCCATACGAATACAAGGGAGGAACATTCCCCTATGAGATATAACTATCCTTATGGCTGTGGTGAAGAATTAGATCCCGGCTTCACCTATCCCGGCGGCGGCAGACCGAACGGCTGTTCAGGCGGCGTGGGCGGGGTCAACCGGCCCTGCAACAGTACCTGCAATTCAAGCTGCAATACGACCTGCTGCACCCCCGGTCCCCGCGGACCGCAGGGACTGCCCGGCCCCATGGGTCCCATGGGTCCCATGGGCCCCATGGGATACCCGGGTCCCACTGGTCCGACCGGCCCGATGGGTCCTGCGGGGCAGACGGGCTTCCCCGGTCCTACCGGCCCCACTGGTCCGATGGGTCCCACCGGTCCAATGGGACTGCCCGGCCTTACGGGTCTTAACGGTGCGACAGGTCCTACTGGCCCCGCAGGTGCGACGGGTGCAACAGGAGCCACGGATACAGTTATATATGTACAACACTGGAAACCATTGCAAATACAAGCAAAAAATAAATTCCGTTCCCACTTTATAACAAAATTCGTCTTAGTTTGCAATGGACATACTACTTACTTTAGAGCGGAACAGGTTGAAAGAGAAAAATGAATATACTGCTTCTTAGAGAACGTAGTAGTTGCTGCGTTCTCTTTTTATATACTGCGATAACCAGAGGTGAATCTGAATGAATAGCAACAGTCAAATTATGGAAAAGGGAGAAGTGGTTATTTACATTCCCTTGAAAGACCTGCACCCCTTCCCCAATCAGCCGTTCAAGGTTCGAGATGATAAAGCGATGTAGGAGACAGTTGAAAGTGTCCGGCCCTGTGAGAGCGGCGTCAGGCTTCAGGCTGCGTTCCTGGCGGCCGAGGACTTGTACATGAATGCTACAGATGACTGAAAAACGCGGAATCCCCTGCCTCCCCATGAACGGGCGGCAGGGGATTTCATCTGCTCAGGCAATTCGTTATTCGTTCCGTATGGCTAAAAAAGAGCCGCCGTATCAAACATACAGCGGCCCAGGCGGGTGGGATATTGGAAAGCTTCCATGAAGTATTGTACAACAGATTCCTCCCATTGTAAATAGGAATTTTTGTCGAATACGGAAAAGTTTTGTCTAGTTTCCGTCCCGTTCATCCAGTGCCAGGACCTTCCGCAGCACCAGATTTCCCAGCAGGCACGGTACGGAAAAGGCGATCAAAAGCAGATACAGCACGCTCAGCGGGAACCACAGAATCCCGATGATTAGCGGCACGTAGTACCACAGCGCCGCCAGCAGAGCCCACCCCGGCCGTCCGGCGGCCAGCAGAACCGCCAGCCGGACCGTCTCCCGGTTCAGCCGCCGCCCGTTGACCAGCAGCCGGTATAAATACACGGAGGACAGCAGGACCAGAATAAAAACCGTTGAACAGAGCATAAACGGGAGCCAAAACACCGGATTTCCCGGCGCGAACCGTCCATAAAACGCCATTCCGCAGACCCCCGCCGCCATCGGCAGAGCGGCCAGCAGGAACGCGCCGTAAGCCCGTTTCCAGTTTGCACGGAACGCCGCAAAAAAGTCCCTGACCCGTCCCGGCTTGTCGTCCAGCATCCCGCGGATGACCTGATGCAGTGCAAAAACCGCCGGCGGAATTGTCACCAGCAGAAGGCATGAGAGTACGAATGCGATGTTGACCAGCATCAGGCCGCCGCTCTCCGTCTTCACCAGCTCCCAGAACCGTTTGGGACTGGATTGCAGCAGGCTTTCCTCCCGCTCCTCCATTTCCTCCCGCTCTTCCTCGTTCATATCGCAGCCTCCCTCCGCGCCGTACAGCGGCGCTCTTTTTGTGCCCGTCAGTCTACCATATTCACGGAAAAAATGCAACCTCTGTAAAAATATAATTCCCGGTGCGCCGTCCGAAAACACATCTG
>CAMWSZ010000185.1 GCA_947177005.1 uncultured Clostridia bacterium
CGGGTATCTGCTGGCCTACGCGCAGAAACCCTCCCGCACCATTTTTGACTATTACGAGATCAATCTCGCCTATATTGCGAAAAACAGCATTAACAAATATGTCATAGGGACCGCCAACGGCCTCGCAGAGAGTGCTTTCCAGGTCAGGCAGCTCACCAACGCCTCGACCTCCATGGGCAATCCTTTCCTGGTCCCCACCAGCCTGTCCGGCGGTTACATTCTCTGGACATCCGGCGATGAGACAATCAGCTACGCCTCTTATGACGCCAACGGACAGACCGGCACGGTCCAAACGGCCTCCGGCAAACTGTCCGACTGCCAGCCCATTGCATACAACGGCAAGGTTGTCTGGTTCACCACCGAGGGAAGCGACTCTGTCGCCACCTTCTATACCCTGAACGCCTCCGGTGTGACTGCCACCAAGGCCAACGGCACCGCGTCCGCGCCCAGCACGCCCAGCAGCACCCCCGCGCCCGGCCCCTTCAAGGACGTGTCCGCCACCCACTGGGCTGCCGCTGATATTCAGACCTGCGTGGAGAAGGGCATGGTCAAGGGCTACGCGGACGGCACGTTCCGGCCCGGCAATTCCATTACCAACGCGGAATTTATCTCTATGGCGGCCCCGATCTTTGTTTCACAGGCGTACATCGACAAAGCGGCGTCTGAATTGGGCAGCGGCGCGGCATGGTATCTGCCCGTGATGCACGCAGCAGATGCTATGTTCGGCAATTCGTCCATCGGCTGGGACCCCGCTGGTTGGCCTGCGGTGGCGAACAAACCCATTACACGCACTGACGCGGCCATTATCGGCACGTACTGCTTCCAGAGCGAGGGCGGCCCGGAGCACCACGGGGAAGCGGAGCGCATGACTGACCTGCAACAGTTGGACGGGGATACCCGTATGCTTATTGGCGACTGTCTTGCGCTGGGCGTGATGAACGGCTATCCGGATAATACCTTCCGCCCCAACGGGACGCTGACGCGCGCGGAGGCGTGTGCCATTGTGAACCGGATGGCCCGCGTGTATAACAGTTAAGATCTCAGCCAGACCATTTCCTTCTGACAAAAGCGGCGCAGGGTATACGCCATATAAAAGCAGAAAAAGCGGAGGCTTACAGCCTCCGCTTTTCGCTTTTCAGGATTCCAACTCGCCGTACAGTTCCTCAATTTGAAACGAATCATCCATACGCTCATAGATCAGAAACTGTGACAGGAACACGATATACCACAGCCCCACAACCGGGAGCAGCAGCAGCGACCACGGCGCAAACAAAACGAAAACCGCCAGATATCCCAGCTGCAAAAGCCCTGCGCCCAGCACCCGCCAGAAATTCAGCAGACAGAACAGAGCAGCGTTACGCATCCGGACCGGCCATTTCTGCTCAAACAGCACCACCTGCGGCCAAAGCAGGGTATTGACGGTCAGGAGCAGCAGCAGGCCCAGCAGGTACACAAGCACCGCCGTCCAGCCGGGCGCACGCTCCGCCCACCAGAACAGCATCCCCATAAAAACATACTGTCCCAGCAGCAGGCCCATAACCGCGCCCATGGCAATACTGCTTTTCCAGTTCTGCTTCCATGACCGCACATAGGCATCCCGCCAGGGCAGGTGGTCGTCCCGCAGGCCCCGGAGAACGGCGTCGTACATCCCCGCGAGAAACGGCCCCGCGATCATGCCGCCGGCGAGAGAGCAGGGATACAGCACCAGCAGGCTTGATGTCCCGACCGCATAGAAAATCCCAAGGGCCAACGGCAGACAGCCGAGCAGCGTCAGCAGATTGACCTTCCACCACCGCCCAAACCGCTCCGACAAAAGCTGCTGATACCGCGCAAAGCCGGTGGGCCTGCCGCCGCCGTGATAGATCTCATCGTCCCGTAAAAACAACGCCATAATGTCCTCCTTTTACGCCGCGTAGTGGCAGTTTTCCAGAAAACCCGCTAAAACCGTCTTTGCGTCTCCGTCATAGCTTTCCCGGCAGGACACTTCCGCGCTCACTGCGTAATTCCGGTACACCCCAAAGGCAGACGCACCATACGTATAGGGGTTTGTTTCGGAAGAAAACGTGTAGGTGATGACCGTAAATTCCTGACCGTTATAGGTCTCTGCCGAGGTTGTCCCAATATTGTACCGCTCGGACGCCATTTCTACCCACTCTGCCGCGCTTTCCTCCGCTCCCCCCGCCGACTTGGAACCGGCCAGCAGCAAATATACCTGCGCGTCATACAGGTCTGTGTCCTTTCCGTCCTCGTTGACATACGGTTCCGCTTCGCCGCTGGACCAGGTGGCGTAGTACATGCCGTTGGCCCCCAGCGTGTCATTGTTTTCCCGGCTGTCCAGACCCGCCGGGGTCTCTACGCCCACAATACCGCCTACCGTCACCCAGTTATCGTCCCACTCCGCGCCGTCCGCCGCCGCAACCGGGATGTTCTGTCCGCACCCGGCCAGACACAGGCCCATAGCTCCGGTCAACAGCAATGCCGCCAGTTTTTTCATACTTTCGCTCCTTCCGTAATCTTTTCCCACAGCGCCGCCCAGCCTTCAAGCTGTGGGACGCTTTTTTCTGTCCAAAAGCCGCGCCGGGCAATGTACAGTCGGGACAACAATTCGCTGCTGCTGCCCGTTACCGTCTCACCCATCAGCGGGTAAGAAAAATCGCCCAGCTCCATCTGCGCCAGCACCGGACAATCCCCCCAAGCCAGATACGTCCCCGCAGCGGAGTAGTCGCCTTCCTCCGGGAGCGTTCCGTCCAGCCGGCACAGAGAACGGTAAGACTTCTGAAACTGTTCCGGGTCCTCCAACAGGAAAAAATAGCTCTCGCATTCCATGACGTCCGCCATCAGCCGTACCTCAGCCGCGGCCGCAGTGCCCGGTTCCACATCACTGTAAGAAGCGTACTGCGCCACCCGCGCCACGACTCTGCCGTCACCGTTCAAGTCCTCGCCCAGCGCGGCAAGCTCCGTTTCCAGAGCGGTCACGGCATCGTCCGGCAAGGCATTTTCGCCAACATAGGCGATCTGATAATCCGGCTTGATCTGGTGCAGGGCGTTCCATGCAATGCTGCACGGAATCGCCAGCAAAACCGCACCGGCTGCAACGTGCCATTTGTGGTAATGCCACCAGTTTTTCCGCTTCTCCTGCGGCGTCAGCTCCCGCTTTTCCTCCGGCTGTACGTCCCGGAATTTCCATTTCCAATACTCGCTGGCCATTTGCAAGCCTCCTTTATTCTCTTGTAGTCCCGCCGGGGGCGTAGGCGACAGGCAGGCAGATCAGGGAGGGCGCGTTTGCGCGGTCCTTATCCAGCAGCAGGTCCACACTGGTTTCCGCTATTTTTTGAACCGGCTGGACAATGGTGGAACAGTACAGGCTTTCGCCGCCAAACCGCCGGATGCCGTCAAAGCCAATAATCTGCACATCCTCCGGTACACGGATGCCCAGTTCCTGTAACATCTGTTGAATCCGCCATGCCAGCAGGTCGGTTGAGCAGAAAAAACCGTCAATGTCAATTTTGCCGCCTTTCATGTGCGAGCGGAAAAATTCCTTAAACTGCGCCAGATCCTCGCCATCCTTCAGACGAATTGCGTCATAGTGGATGTTTCTGGTCCGGCAGACCATCTCAAAGCCGTCGCCGCGCTTGTCCGTCTCGCTGGGATTGGCCGAACCAATGCGCAGAAATGCCAGCCGTTGACAGCCCAGCTCCAGCAGCTTTTCCGCCGCTATACGGCCTCCGCTGTAGTTGTCGGAAGCCACGCAGGGGACGTCTGCGGCAAAACTGCGGTCTATGCTGACAAAGGGCAGGTCATCGTCGATTTGAAGGGGGTTGTAGGTCAGGCCGATGATTCCGTCCACACGGTTTTGCCGCACCATTTTCACGCACAGCTGCTCCATATCCGGCCGGGAGGCGGTGACATATAACAGCATCCTGTGATCCCTCTGGGCCAGAGCGGTGCAGAGATGCTGTGCAAGAGCCGCAAAAAAGGGATGATCTACGCCGGGCAGAATCACTGCTACTGTATATGTTTTGCTGGCGCGCAGCCCGCGTGCGTACTGGTTGACCTGATATCCCAGCTTCTGCGCCGCGGTTTCCACCTTGATCCGGTAGCTTTCCCCAACCGTTATTCCGTTAAAAACCTTTGACACGGTTCCTAAAGCCACTCCCGCCTCCCGGGCAACGTCCTTCATCGTTGGCGCGTTGGTCTTCATATGGTTCTCCCCTCTTTCTGAAACATTTCATATATAATTGCAAAAATTGGATGTTCTTTTTACTGCAACTCTATCATATCAGAAAACAGGATGTTTTGTAAAGCTTTATTTCATGAAAATTCAGTGAAACGCTACATTTTCGTCGGTATTTACAAATCCGCCCCGCTCCGTTTATACAAATCATAAAAAACGTTATATTACGGCAAAAACAGCCGTTAAAGTTCTTGACAAGTTGTTCATGGTTTGGTAATATATAAACAGTTCGTATAACGATTCACATTTATAGAAAAGAAATGCTGTGATTTTTGGTAATAATCATTTTGTGAATCGTTGCACTTGCGCATAAAATCGGGCATTCTGGCAAAATCCGCCCGGAAATAGAGGGGGTGTGCGGCGCAAAGCAAAAATACCGTTTCATCATTGTAAATACGTGTTTTAAGGAAGTGAGTCTCAATGAAGAAAAGCGGAAATCAAACATCTGTAATGGACCCTGGCCTCGGTCAGGGCGGCCGCATTTCGGCGGCAGGCTCTGCCGCTCTGTCACGGGGGCCCAAGCCCCTGGGACAAAGAATCATGGAAAACTGGCAGCTTTACGCGCTGCTGCTGATCCCGGTAGCCCTGACGGTGATCTACAAGTACATTCCCATGTACGGCATCCAGATCGCCTTCCGCGACTTTGACCCGGCACTGGGCTTCACCCGGAGCCCCTGGGTAGGTATGGACTGGTTTACCCGGTTCTTCAAAGCCCCCACCTTCAGCCGTATGATTAAGAACACCATTCTGATCAGCTTTTACGGCCTGCTGTGGAGTTTCCCCATTCCTATTATCCTGTCCCTGATTATCAATCAAGTCCGTTTCGCAAAGTTCAAGCGGGTGGTGCAGACCGTCCTCTATGCGCCCCACTTCATCTCCGTCATGGTTATCTGCGGTATGATTAAAATTTTTCTCAGTCCCTCGGGCGGCCTGCTGAACCTGATCCTCGGCACCCAGATCGACTTCCTGACCCAATCGGAAGCGTTCCGGACCATTTACATCGCCTCCGGAATCTGGCAGGACGCAGGCTGGGGCTGCATCATCTACTTAGCCACCCTGGCCAACGTGGACCCCGGCCTCTATGAAGCGGCAAAAATGGACGGTGCGTCCGTGTTCCAGCGCATCCTCAACATTGATATTCCAGAGCTGCTCCCCATGGTCATTCTGAACCTCATTATGGCCGCGGGCGGCATCATGAACGTGGGCTTCGAGAAGGTCTGGCTGCTCCAGACCGATTTGAACAAAGCCACATCCGACGTTATTGCCGTGTATGTGTACCAGCAGGGTATCGTGGACGCCAAGTACAGCTATTCCACCGCTGTGGGCCTGTTCAATACGGCGGTCAACATTGTACTGCTGATTATCGTCAACAAGATCGCGTCCAAGGCTTCGGACGTTGAGTTTGTGTAAGGAGGGGGAGTCAAAAATGGCAAACGCATCTGCAAAAAATAAATCCACCGGCATGAGCGATAAGGTCAGCGACGTGATCCTGGTGGCCATTCTCGCGGTCTGTCTGGTGATCGTGGCCTATCCCCTGTACTATGTCCTTGTGGCCTCCGTTTCCGACCCTTACGACGTGTACGCTGGCAAGACCTTCCTGCTCCCCAGCGGCTTCACCCTGGACGGCTATAAGGCGGTGTTCGCCGACCCGGATATCGTGTCCGGCTTCCTCAACTCCGTGAAGTATACAGTCGTCGGCACCTGCTTCTCCGTCATCATGCTGTACATCACCGCTTACCCCCTGGCCCAGAAGGACCTGCCGGGCCGGAAGTTCTTCAGTCTCTTCTTCGTCTTTACCATGTACTTCGGCGGCGGCCTGATCCCCACCTACCTGGTGGTGCAGCAGACGGGCCTCGTGGGCAGCATGTGGTCCCTGTTCCTCCCCGGCGGCGTGGGCGTGGGCAACATGATTGTTGTGCGCAACTACTTCCAGAACAGCATCCCCCACGATTTGGTGGAGGCGTCGGAGATCGACGGCTGCACCAAGTTCCGTACCTTTATCAGCGTCGTTATTCCCCTCTCCATGCCGATTCTCGCCGTGCAGGCGGTGTTCGCCATGGTGGCCTACTGGAACGACTGGTTCACCGCTA
>CAMWSZ010000186.1 GCA_947177005.1 uncultured Clostridia bacterium
GGATATGATCCTGGACACTTGCAGCCGTGTCATACTGCTCTCTCAGGGTATGATCGCCGCTGACGGGCCGGCAGAAGTTATCTTGCATGACAGGGAGCTTCTGGAGAAAAACCGGATGGAACTTCCCCTGTGCTTGTCAGGACATCACAGTTAGGGTACTAAGGGACAAGGCAAAGGACAAAATCTTAGAACCTGTTCAAAATCTGCTAATAAGGGCGGTAATGGAAGTAAAAGTACGCATTTGAGTAGGGGAAAGGATATTATCTTGTTAATGCCTTTACCACTTGAGAACGGATACTGGTAAATAAAAAAATTACCGCTTCTCACAGCGTAAGATCCCGGAGACGATGTACTTCTCGTCATCCGATATCTTCACATCCACATCGAACCACGGTGCGAACTTCTCTGCCAGCGAGTCCTCGTGCATCAACCCAACAGACACCTTGCTGGCTCCGCCGCTGTGATGCCGGTCAATAGCCGCCCGACTCATGCCGTGGGCGATGGTCAGCCGTCCATCCGGTTTTAGATGTCCGGCGAGCGCTTGAATCAGCGCGTCCGGGTCAGGGAAATGGGGGAAAGCGTTGTATACGACGCAGCAGTCGTAGCGGTGCGGGAGCTGAATGGCTTCAATATCACCACAGAGGATCGAGACATTCTTCTGCTGAAATTTTCCTTGTGCGATCCTGACCATCTCCGGAGAAATGTCCACCCCGGTGACCTCCTCTGCCCCGCGGGCCAGGTAGTCCGGGATCAGTACGCCCGTCCCGCAGGCTACATCCAAAACCTGAACACCAGGACGGATACCGGCAGCATCCAAAATTTTTGCAATAACAGCCTCGTTGCGGATCATATCCGCGTCCCACTCCGGGGCGCACCGGTTAAAGAAGTCAATTACATCCTGCTTATTCATACTTTTCTATCTCCTGTCTTTGTTTTGGGATAACGCTGAGGGATCAGTCTCGCCTGCATCAGAGCATAGACCAAGGAGGGAATAAACAGCAGCTGGATCAAGGTTCCCGGCCAGGATGTGACCAGATACCCCGACACCCAAGCAGCCATAGAGTAGCTTCCAGCGGCAAAGATCAGCGCCCGCGCCATCCCGGCCAGAACACGTCCTGCCAGGATGGCAACAACCAAACTGATATAGAGATCCACATAGAGCCGCTTGGTTCGTACAATCTGCATTAAGATCCCAGACACCACACCATAGACTGCCAGTTCCACCACCATGGTGGGAAGCATTGCCACCGGGGGCATATTGGTCAGTGCGCTGGAGATGGCAGGACCAGCAATCCCGCACAACAGGCCATAGGGCCATCCGCAGGTCAGGCCGCAGATAAACACTGGGATGTGCATAGGCAGGAACACAGACCCCGCTCCGAAAGCGTGGAACGCCATCGGCAGGGCATAGCACAGGGCGATGCAGGCCGCGCAGAGAATCGCCCGTTTGACGGCAGACATTTTTTCCATAAAAGCCTCCTCAAAACAGAAAAATTTGCAGTGCGCACAAAGCGGCACACAGGAGCAGGGCCAGCCATCCGGAGACCGGCATGGGCTGGCTTGCTTTTTTTGTACGATGCTTCCCGCCGCGATAGCCTCTGGCCTCCATGGCGACAGCCAGCTCGTCAGCCCGTTTGAACGCAGAGAGGAAGATCGGAGTCAGCAGCGGCGGAAGCGCTTTTGCCCGGTCCAGGAGTTTTCCGCTCTCGAATTGAGCTCCGCGAGCAGTCTGGGCTGTACGGATATCATCTGTCTCCCGCAATAGAGTGGGGATAAATTGGACTGCTACGGATAGGATCATCGAAACGTCTCCCACCGGCACTCCGATGAAGCGGAGCGGCGACATCAGGGATTCAATCGCCGCCATCAGCGCCATAGGCGGTGTGGTCAGCGTCAGCACGTTGCTCAGAATCAAAATCAGCACGATTCGCAGGAGAATGTTAGCTCCCTGTGCGATGCCGTCTATTGAAATCGTGACGATCCCCCATTGCCACAGCGGCGTTTCCGACTCAAAAAATAAGACGTTGAGCAAGAATACAACAAAGAAGAACGGCAGCATCCGCCGCACAGATCCGGTGGCAATCTCCGGCGGCAGCTTGGACAGCGCCGCAATTATCAGGATGAATGAGATCGTCAGGAGATACCCTTTTATGGTGCCGGTCAAGATCACAGCGGCGATCAAGAGCAGAAAGCCTGAGAATTTGGCTCTGGCATCCATGCGGTGCATGATAGATGTGCCGGGGATGTATTGGCCGGTAAGCTGGCTGTTCATGGACTCCCGCCCCCCTTCAGCGCGGTCAGCACTGCGGGAAGCAGTTGGCGGTAGGATGTGATGTCCTGCGGGACTTCCAGTCCTTTACGCGC
Source organism: uncultured Clostridia bacterium (assembly GCA_947177005.1). Classification (GTDB taxonomy): domain Bacteria; phylum Bacillota; class Clostridia; order Oscillospirales; family Oscillospiraceae; genus Pelethomonas. The sequence goes on from CAMWSZ010000186.1 coordinate 2,365, forward strand.
CAGCAGACCGGCAGCCTCACGGCTCTGACTGACGCCCAGTCCCCAGTCCGCCATAGCGTCCATGTCCGCAAAGACTTGACCGATAGGTCCGTCCGCTGCCAAGTGCCCCTGATGCAGCACCAACAACCGCCGCGCCGCTTCTCCCAGGCTGTCCGCATCATGGGAGACCATCAGGATGGTCATTCCATCCCGGTTCAGTTTCACCAGGAGCTCCAGAAGCGCTTCCCGGCCCATGGGGTCAAGCCCTACCGTTGGCTCGTCCAGGATCAAATGCCTGGGCTGTACAGCCAGGACTCCGGCGATAGCGGCCCGCCGCTTCTCGCCACCGGATAACCCCAGTGGCGACTGCCCCTTAACGCGGCTATAGTCCAGCCCAACCGTCTCTATCGCCCATTGAACCCGCTGTTCAATATCCTTTGTGGAAAGACCACTGTGTTTCAGTCCAAAAGCCACGTCCTTTTCCACAGTGGATTCAAAGAGCTGACTCTCTGGGAATTGGAACAGTACTCCCAGCTTCCTGCGGAGGACGCTGCGGTCATAGCCCTTCCGGTTGATGTCCTCGCCGTCGATCAGCACTGTACCGGCAGGTGCGGGCAGGAGTCCCGCCATCAGATGAAGCAGGGTTGACTTCCCACAGCCCGTATGGCCCATGATCCCCACAAACTCCCCGTCCCCGATAGAGAAGCTGACGTTCTCCAGAGCGGGGGTCTCTAAGGGCGTTCCGCGCTGATAGACATAGGACAGGCTCTTTATTTCAAACGACATAATTCCTCCGCAAGCGCTTCAGCGGTCAAGGGACAGTGCTCTAACGCGATCCCCGCTGTTCGCAGGTCGTGGTACAGACGCACCGGCAGCGGAGGCGCTAAGCCCGCCTGTTCCAGTAGTTCGGGGACAGTCAGAACTTCCTCCGGCGTACCCGCGGCAATCATCTTCCCCTCATTCATCAGGAAAACCAAGTCAGCGGGAATGGCTTCTTCTACAATATGGGTAATCATAATGACCGTCGTCCCACGCATCCTCAAATCCATTGCGGCGGCGAGAATTTCCCTCCGTCCAACGGGGTCCAGCATGGCGGTGGCTTCGTCCAGGACCAGAATTTCCGGTTCCAATGCCAGAACGCCCGCCAATGCTGCTCGCTGTTTCTGTCCGCCAGACAGAAGATGGGGCGAACGTTCCTCAAAACCCGCCAGTCCCACCATTTCCAAGGCGGCGGAAACCTTGCCGGGGATCTCGCTTCGGGGGACCTGATAGTTTTCCAAGCCAAAAGCCACGTCTTCTCCCACCAGCGAGGAGACGAACTGGTTGTCTGGGTTCTGGAATACCATGCCCACCGTTCGCCGCAGCCGCCAGAGCTCCGCCTCATCCCGGACATCGATCCCGGCTACAGACAACTCTCCCTCCTGCAAGGCCAGCAGGGCGTTAAAGTGCCGGACCAGTGTGGACTTCCCACAGCCGTTGCGGCCCAGGATGGCGACAAGCTGACCCGGTTTGACAGAAATGTCCACACCGTTCAACGTTGGGGCATCGTCATAACCGTATGCAAATGTGATCTGTTTTCCCGCAATACTCCCCATAAACGCTCCATGATTCAAAAGATGACCCCATTATACTAACTTCACCCACCCACAACAACCCCGGTGGGGGGATATTTTGAGAGATCATTTGACAAAAACATCCTGCTATATCCCCCCACCGGGGTTGTTGACGAGACTGAATTCTTTTATAATCAGAAGTACATTGACCGCCGGGTATCCGGCAGAAGGAAGCGAATATGACAGTCGATCAAACCAACAAGATCCTTAACGAAGTGGGGAAAGTAATCCGGGGCAAACGGGAAGTTACGGAGAAAATTCTGGCGGCGCTCCTGGCCGGGGGACATATCCTCCTGGATGACGTGCCCGGAGTCGGCAAGACTACGATGGCCGTCGCTCTGAGCCGCGCCCTGGGACTTCGGTACCGCCGAATTCAATTTACACCGGACGTGATGCCCTCGGATATTGTGGGCTTCTCCGTCTACGACAAGGAGACGGGAGGATTCCGCTACGTTCCTGGCGCGGCTATCGATACAAACCTGCTGCTGGGGGACGAGATCAACCGGACTTCCAGCAAGACCCAGTCCGCCCTTCTGGAAGCCATGGAGGAGCGGCAGGCGACAGTAGACGGCATTGTCCATCCTCTGGCAGACCCGTTCTGGGTCATCGCCACGCAGAACCAGGTAGGCACAGCGGGAACGCAGACTCTGCCCCATGCCCAGATGGACCGTTTTCTGGTCCGGCTGACGCTGGGGTATCCCGACTATGAAAGTCAGATGGAGATTATCCGTGACCGCCAGACTTCCGACCCGCTGGACGAGGTTGTCCAGATCACTACGCGGGAGGAAATTCTGACCATGATGCGGGAGGTCCGGGAGTGCGCTATGAGCGACGAGATCGTGGCTTACATCACCCGGCTTGCGATGGCTTCCCGGGAGCATCCCATGCTGGAGCTGGGGATCAGCCCGCGTGGCGCGATCTGCCTGGGGCGGATGTCGCGGGCGCAGGCATATCTCTCCGGCAGAGATTTTGTGATCCCGGAGGATGTGCAGGCAGTGTTCTCCGACGTCTGCGCTCACCGGGTCTTGCTCAGCCAGAAGGCGCGGCTGGAGCGGATGAGTTCCGGACAGGTCATGGCGGAGTTGCTGCAATCGGTTCCGGTCCCCTATACCGGGAAGTGAGCTATGTGGAGAAATCGAATTGCGTGGCTGCTGGTTCTGCTGGCAGCTTTGCTGGCATATCTTTTCGACAATAACGCCGGGACGTTGGCGGTGCTTTTGTGTGCAGCCTTGATTCCATCGGTTCTGGCATTTCTGGCACTGATGCCAGGGAAGCCAATGGTGGTTCTGGAGCTGCCGGAAGTTTGGAAACGGGGCGAAGCGGTACAGTGCGCTCTGCGGCTGAAAGGCGCAAGCCCATTAGCAGAAATGCGGGGCAAATTTTTCTGCCTCAACCGGCTCACGCAGGAGGAAGTTTCGTCTCCTCTGAGGACCGTCTTCACTGTCACGGCTTTGCATTGCGGGACGCTGGAGGTTGGCTTTGAGGAATTGTATTTGTACGATCCCTTCGGCCTGCTGCGGCGCAAGGCAGCCTGTGAAGTTCCCAGGACCGTCCAGATATTTCCCCGGATGTTCCCTATGGAATCTGCGCTGGCGGAGGACGGAGCATGGAGCATCGAAGGCGACCGTTACTCCACCGTCAAGCCCGGCTCTGACCCCAGTGAGACGTTTCAGATCCGGGAGTACATTCCAGGCGACTCCATCCGGCAGATTCACTGGAAACTGTCGGAGAAAACAGATCATACCATGGTGCGGGAACTGGGACTTCCTGTTGCTGGAAAGGTCCTGCTGCTGCTGGAGACCGCCCTGCTGCCTGGATGCCGGGTGGACGGCGCGGGGATCGACGCTATGCTGGATGTTTTCGTCTCGCTGTCTCATGCGCTGACGGAAGACGGCGTTCCTCACTGCGCCGGGTGGCAGAAGGACGGCGTCTATGAAGAAATGGAAATTGAAGCGGACACGAGCGGTCTGCCGGAGCGGCTTTTGGCGCTGTCTATTGGGCCTGGGGAATCTACAGTAATAGGCTGTCGGGCGGGGCAAGCCCTGCGTCCGTTTGCCCACACGGTGATCGTCAGCCCATACATTCCGCCGGACATCGACACTTTGCGGGGGAGCGGACGGGTGACAGTCCTGCTGTTGGATGAAACGGAGGGTGCGCCCTTGTGGGACGGTGGAGCGGCAATCCTGCCGTTTTCGCCTGGGGCTTTTCGGGAAACGCTGGCCAGGATTGAGTTGTAAGGGAGAGGCTTCTATGGAGAAAAACAATGAAACAGGTATCCTTATCTCTGCAGAAAACTCCCATCGATCCTTTGGAGACAAGTGGTTTCCCCTGGTCACATCTAT
>CAMWSZ010000187.1 GCA_947177005.1 uncultured Clostridia bacterium
CTTTGAGCAGCTTGCACAGTATACCAAACTGTCCACCATTTGTCAAGCCTTTTTTTGGACTTTTCAAATCTTTTTTGTGCCGCCAGCTGTCATACTCCCGTACCGCCGGGCGACTTGGCTAGTATAGCAAAGGCTTCCTGATTTGTCAAGCGTGTTTTTGAAAAAAATCCGGAAAATTTTTCTGCACATTCCGCAGACAATTTTTCGCATCCGTGCTATAGTATATATAGTAATGCCGGGCAGACCGGACATACTATATTCTGTACAGCGAGGTAAGAGGCGATGCAAGCACTCTATCTGTATCTGGGCAAGATAGCGGGTCCGCTCACAGTATACAGTCTATGGTTTCTGCTGCTGATGGTATACAGTTTTCTGGGCTGGTGCTGTGAGATGGTCTACTGTTCCTTATGTGAGGGGCATCTATGTGAGAAGCGCGGCTTTTTGAACGGGCCGGTGTGTCCGGTCTACGGCCACGGCGCGCTGCTGGTACTGATCATATTGCGGGGCGGGTGTGAGACGCCGCTGCTGACATTTTTATATGGCGCGGTATTGACATCGGTCATAGAATATATCACGAGTTATTATATGGAGAAGCTGTTTCACATGCGCTGGTGGGACTACAGCGGGCGGCGGTTCAATCTGTTCGGGCGAGTATGTCTGCGCAACTCCGCGTTATTTGGGGCAGCGTGTGTGGTACTCTGTCATATTTTGGCGCAGGGGGTAATGCAGTGGGCAGTACTGCTGATACGGGACGGCATTGGCATACCGTTGGCGCTGGTCTTGACTATCCTATACGGAGGGGATATTATAGTATCGGTCCGCAGTGCGTACCGGATCGGGGAGCGGCTGGTGAAGCTGCACGCGATACACGACGAGCTGGCGGCGAAGCTGGAGGAGCTGAAGGCCGCGCATGAGCAGGCCATGGCCGCGCAGAAGGAGCGGGTAGAGGAATTTGTATACGCGGCGCGGCAGAGCGCCGCGGAGAAGCGGGCGGAAGCGGCGGAGGACATCCAGGCGAAGCTGGAGCGGATCAAAGGGGAACAGGAGCGGGTGAAGGAATCGCACCGGCGGCTGCTTGCGGCGGTAGAGGCGGAAGCGCAGGACCGTATGCGGCGGCTGTATGAAAGATCGGGATATTTTGAGCGCCGGTTACTGCGGTCGTTCCCTGCGCTGCACTCCCCTCGCCACGGGGAAGCGCTGAAAAAACTGCGGGAATATCTGGAGGACCGAAGGGAAAAGTAGGGCTTCAGGATTCTATAAAACAAAAAAACAGGAAATGGAGATGTAGAAGCAATGTCAGAATGCACGCATGACTGTAGCACATGCGGCGAGAGCTGTGGGGAGCGGACACAGCCCCAGTCGCTGCTCAAGGAGCACAACCCGGCGGCACGGGTCGGGAAAGTATTTGGGGTAGTATCCGGCAAAGGCGGCGTCGGCAAATCAATGGTGACGAGCCAGTTAGCGGTAATGATGCGGCGCCGGGGGAACAAGACCGGCATACTGGATGCGGACATAACGGGTCCGTCGATCCCGAAGGGGTTTGGCATTCACGCGCGGGCAATGGGAGACGAGCGGGGTTTGATTCCGGTGGAGACGTCAACGGGGATACAGCTCATGAGCGTGAATCTGCTGTTAGACGACGAGACGGACCCGGTCTTATGGCGCGGGCCAATGATTGGCGGAGTGGTGACGCAGTTCTGGACGGATGTGATTTGGGATGTAGACTATTTATTTGTAGACATGCCGCCGGGAACCGGGGATGTAGCGCTGAGTGTATTTCAGTCTCTGCCGCTGGACGGGGTGATAATCGTAGCATCGCCGCAGGAGCTGGTGAGCATGGTAGTAGAGAAAGCGGTGAAGATGGCGGAGATGATGAACATTCCGATTGCCGGTGTAGTAGAAAACATGAGTTATCTGGTATGTCCGGACTGCGGGAAAGAGATCCCACTGTTTGGCGCGGGGAAGACGCAGGCGGCGGCGGACGCGCATCATCTGCCGCTGTTAGCGCGGATGCCGGTAGACCCGGCGCTGGCTGAGTTAGCGGACAAGGGACGGATAGAAGATTTCCAGGGCGAGTGGCTGAAGGGAGCCGCGGATATTCTGGAGAAATTTCAGCGCCAGGCGTAATATTTGTTCCAGAAAGCAACAGGTTACCGCATCAAAAAATTGAAGGAACCGGAAATAGAGCCAAGACGGCACGGACCGTTTTGGCTCTTAATTTATGGATCAGCGGTCAGAAAACGCAGGATTCTCGCGTTAAAGTCGGGGGCTTCCTCATAGGCGGCATGACCGAGGTCCGGGTACAGGAACAGTTCACAGCCCAGTTCCCGGGCGATTTCCACCGACGCCTCCGCGGTCACGACGGCATCCAGTTTTCCGCCGATGACGAAAGCGGGGCAGGAGATTTTATGGAGCACAGGGAAGGCACAACACGTCAGGCAGGACTTGGCGAGGGCGGTAAAACGTTTGGAATCTTTAGGCTTAGCGGCCTTAGCCAGAAGCGGGACGAGCAATTTATATTTCCGGACAAGCCGGTCAGAGTACAATTTCTCGATCATATCGGAAAACAGTTCGTCAAACCGGTTATTTTCGGCTAAAGAGATCCAGTTTTGCAGCACGGCGCAGAGGACGGGATTCGATCTGGCGGCGGTGACGCCCAGCGCGAGTTTGCGGACGAGCTGAGGGAATTCAGCGGCGAGTTCGAGGGCGATCATCCCGCCTTGTGAGACGCCGAAGACATCCGCCGGACCAATGCCGAGCTGTTCGACTGCCTGAGCGGCATCGCGGGCGAGGCCGCGAATCGTGCAGGAATCCGGGATCAGCGATTTTTTATCCAGGACATAAACGGTATAAAGCTTTGCGAAATCCCGGTACAGGAACGCCAGCGAATGGGCGGCGCTGTTCACGTCTCTGAGGCTCAGGCCGGGGAGCATGACCAAATTTTTCTCACCGGTTCCGAAGCGCACGCAGTTCAAGGGGACGCCGTCCAAAGACAGCGACAGCTTTTCAGCACGGAGCATAAGCCATCCTCCAGACGAAGCCCCCGGAACAGCATTGTTCCGGGGGGGAAATGTTAGTTATTAGCGAGTTCGCAGAGTTCTTTGAGCATTTTAGGCAATTCGGCGTCCATCGTTTCGTTGCTGAACTGGCAGGTGCCGACCTTTTTATGGCCGCCGCCGTTATATTTGAGCATCAGGCTGCCCACGTCCATCGTAGCGGTACGGTTCAGGATGCTGTAGCCGACGGCGGCGGAGCAGCCCTGACCGCCCTTGCCGCTGACGATCCAGGCGGAGACATTCTGTTCGGGGTACATACTGTAGATCATGAAGCGGTTGCCGGTATAGATAGGATCAACGCCGCGCAGGTCAGAGATAATGACATTGCCATCCACTCTGGTATGAGCGGCGACCATCTCTTTAAACTTCTCGGTTTGTTCCTGATAGACCTCAATGCGCTCCTGAATATCCTTCATGGCGAGGATTTCGTCCACGGTTTTGACGCGGCAGGCATCCAGGAGGACTTCCATCAGCTTATAGTTGGGGGTAGAGAAGTTATGCCAGCGGCCGAGGCCGGTTCTGGGGTCCATGAGGAAACCGATCAGGATCCAGCCTTTGGGATTCATGACCTCATCAAGGGTCAGGTTGCCGGAATCGACCTTATCGACGGCCTCCATGACCTCACCGAACTGTGGGAATTTTTCCGCGCCACCGTAGTAGTCATAGATGATTCTGGCGCAGGACGGGGTAAGGCGGCTTTCGCCCTTAAATTTACCCTCCAGGGCGAGGCGTTCATGTTCACTGGAGTGGTGGTCGAACCAGAGGCCGCAGCCCTCAACGAAGGGGACGTTAGCGAGGCAGTCGTTTTCATTGATTTCCACCAGGCCGTCTTGGAGGTCTTTGGGGTGGGCGAATTTCCAGCAGTCAATGACGCCGGCCTCCAGCAGCAGTGCGCCGCAGACCAAACCGTCAAAATCAGAGCGTGTAACTAATCTCACTTGCTTAATCCTCCTATAAAAAATAATCAGCGCATATGTAGCAGGCAGCACCATTGTATCATAGTTCCCTCTGCATTACCATAGCGAATTTAACCTTTTTAGCTATAAATATCCGGCGGCATTCTGGTCGAGGAATTCTCTGACGGACAGATGAAAAACGCCGGCGATTTTATAAATGGTCTGGATTCTGGGTTTTTTACATTTACCCTCAATAATATTGTCCAAGGTAGCCTTATTCATATGGCATCTGGCGGCCAGCTGACCAATGGTCAAGTCATGGATCTGACAGAGTTCCAGGATTCTGCCGGCAATCAATTTATGATATTCCATATTCCGCCAAACACTCCTTTGCCAACACATTGGCAGCGCCGGATACAACCGGCAGGCAGCAAATATGGTCATAGGAATCCTGTGCGACACCGGCAATAATAGAGACCGCATTTTTCAAGAGCAAACTGGCCATTTAATTCCTCCCGTACCTGTCCTGCGCAGCGATTCCGCAAGGAGTGCGGGACGCAGCTGTCAGGAGACGAATCGTTTTCTAAATTATACATAAACACGGGCAAAATGTCAACGGCTTTGTCAGCGGCAGTTTAACGGTTCCAGTGGGGGCGGCTGGAGCTGTGGCAATCGTGGAATGACCCCCAAAATAATCTTGACAAAGCGAGGCAGTTTCGGTACACTCCATTTACCGGCAAAAAGCAGTAAAAAGGGGGCGGCCCCGGTCCGGACACGAAACCGGACCGGGGCGCAGCGCGTCATTCACCAACGGCTTTCGCAAAGTAGACGCCGACTTCCTCACGGGAAATATTCAAGGCGACGGCCAGCTCACCGTAGAGCAGGTCCTCAGCGCGTTTGCGGTAGCGCTCATCGACCTGACCGGGTTTACTGCCGTGAGCGAGACGTGCCTGTGATTTTTTGTAAGTGGTTTTGATGAGCCGGACCATATCCAGGCAGTTATGGGAGCGGATGATCTCCTGATAATACGCGCCGAGCACTCTGGGATTGCGTTCGGTATGGGCAGGAGGCTGGATCTCGGGGATTATCCGGATCAGCTCTTCCGCTTCTTTTTTGGACAGTACCGGGCGCATCAGCACGGTAGTATCGACAGGGGTATAGATTTCCCCCATACGGTAAAGGGGCGCTAAAGTGTAATACAGTCTGTCTTTTTCATCCACCCCGGACATTGCCAGCGGCCCGACGGCCTCAACTCTGCAAACACCCTCACCTCCGTACACGATCAGTTCTCCAACACGAAACATTGTCAGCCTCCTTTCTTACACAAACCCGCAGTATTATTATTATTTTGTTGACTGAGCCGCAGGTTATAATATTATTTTATCACATAATTTTCAGGAATGTAAGAAAATTTTTCCTCTTATACAGGAAAATATTCACAATAAAATTTTTTCAGGCGGTAACAGGGGTGAATTTTCCCGTTAGCAACCGGCTGAAATGGGGAGGTTGACAAATATGGAAAAAATTTGCTGTATAGTAGGGGCAATGCCTTCTGGAGACCTGTTATATGCCGCGAAAAGTTCCGATCTGGTCATTGCGGCCGACGGTGGGCTGCGGTATTTGGAGGAACAGGATATCCAGCCTGATTATGTCGTAGGGGATTTTGATTCACTGGGCCGGGTTCCGGCGGGAAAGAATATTATCCGGCATCCTGTAGAGAAGGATGACACGGACATGCTGCTGGCGGTGCGGACGGGACTGGCGGAGGGGTGTCAAAAATTTCTGCTTTTTGGCGGACTGGGCGGGCGTCTGGACCACACATATGCCAATTTGCAGGTATTAGGATTTCTTGCGGAGCGCGGCGCACAGGGCTGGCTTTTGGGGGACGGCACTGTCATAACGGCAGTTCATAACGGCACGCTGGAGTTTCCGGCGGAATGTAGCGGTACGATATCGGTTTTCTGTGCGGGCGCGGACGCCTCCGGCGTGACGCTGCGGGGGCTGTACTACCCCTTAGAGGACGCGGTGCTGAAAAGCAGCGTACCGTTAGGGGTAAGCAACCAATTTACCGGGGTATCTGCGTCGGTATCGGTATCCTCCGGGACGCTGCTGGTGATGTGGCAGCAGCCGGCGGAAGAAATCATCCGGCAGCTTCTTCATTGATTTTCGTATACTTCTGCAATTGAAACAGAGAGATCATAATCAGCACGCCCGCCGCACAGGCGGCGAATGCCGTACCATAGACAAGCAGCTTCTGCAAACCGTCCGTAAAATCCGGCAGATAGACGAGTAAACTGAGCACTGCTGTCAGCACCACATATACAGTTC
>CAMWSZ010000188.1 GCA_947177005.1 uncultured Clostridia bacterium
CATGTATAAACTGACCGTCTGCTTCATTGCCGGCCTTGGCGCGGGGCTGGGCACCGGCTTCGCCGGTATGAGCGCCGCCGCCGTGATTACCCCCATGCTCGTCACCTTTCTGAGAATTCCCGCCTATCAGGCGGTGGGCATCGCGCTGGCCAGCGACGTCCTCGCCAGCGCCGTCTCCGCCTACACCTACGGAAAAAATAAAAATCTTGACATTCGCAACGGAATCGTTATGATGATAACAGTCCTTCTCTTTACGCTGGCGGGCAGTTGGGTGTCCAGCAAGGTCCCCGCCTCCACAATGGGAAATTTCTCGGTCTTTATGACGATGCTTCTGGGAATCAAATTCATCGTCAAACCCGTTATGACAACGAAGGAAGCCATGCAGGCCGTCTCAAAACGGAAACGGCTCCTCCAGTCGGTTTTCTCCGGAACGGCCATCGGCTTTATCTGCGGCTTCATCGGCGCGGGCGGCGGCATGATGATGCTCCTCCTTCTCACCAGCGTTCTGGGCTACGAACTGAAGACCGCCGTGGGCACCAGCGTCTTTATCATGACCTTCACCGCCCTCACCGGTTCCCTCAGCCACTTTGCCATTGGCGGCGTCGCCGACTGGACGGTGCTGCTGCTTTGCATCGCCTCCACCCTTCTGTGGGCGCGGGTCGCCGCACGGTTTGCCAACAAAAGCACCCCCGAGGTGCTCAACCGTGCCACAGGCGCGGTGCTGGTGGTGCTGGGCACCGTGATCCTGAGCGTCAATTTCTTCTTCTCATAACAATCGAAATCAGGTGACAGTATGCCGGACTTGAGCACCGATGTCCGCTATATCAAGGGCATCGGCGAACAGCGGGCCAAATCGCTGCAAAAATTGAATATCCATACTCTTCAAGATCTTATCGCCTACTTTCCCCGGGCCTATGACGACCGCAGCAAGATTTGCCGCATCAAGGACCTGCAGCCCGGCGAGAGCGCCTGTGTGGAAGCAATGGTCGCCGCGCAGCCCACCCTCAGCCGCGTCCGCAAGGGACTGGAGCTGGTGAAGCTGCGGGCCGTGGACGAAAGCGGCGCGCTGGACATCACCTTTTTTAACCAGGTCTATATGAAAGACAATCTGCACCCCGGTGAGACCTATACATTTTTCGGCAAAGCGGAGGGCATACATCAGCGCAAAACTATGTCCAATCCTATCGTGGAACAGAACCGGATGCTCACCGGACGCATTGTGCCGGTCTATCCCCTCACGGCAGGCATTTCTCAGGCAATGCTGGCACGCGCCATAGAACAGGGGCTGAACGCCTGTCAAGACCTGCTGCCGGACCCGCTGCCGCTGGAGGTGCGCCGCGCCCACAGCCTGTGCGATGTCGGATATGCCTACCGGCAGATCCATTTTCCCGGCAGTGAGGAACAGTTGGAGGAGGCCCGCCGCCGTCTGGTCTTTGAGGAACTGTTTCTTCTGTCCGTCGGGATGAAAAAGCTGCGCAGCCGCCGGGATGAATTTCTCTGCCCTCCCTATCAAAACACGGATATCACGGATTTTTACCGCCGTCTGCCCTTCTCCCTGACCAGTGCGCAGAAAAGAGCGGTTGACGATATTTTGCGGGACCTCTCCTCCGGCCGGCCGATGAACCGTCTGGTGCAGGGGGACGTGGGGTCCGGCAAAACAATGGTGGCCGCCGCCGCAATCATCTGCGCCGTGCGGAACGGACAGCAGGCCGCATTGATGGCCCCTACGGAAATCCTGGCGGAACAGCACTATCGCGGCCTGTGCCCGCTGCTGGAGAGCATGGACGTTTCCTGCTCCCTGCTGACGGGCGCTATGCCTGCCAAAACCCGCCGGAGCATACTGGAAAAGCTGCGTACCGGTGAGACGCAGGTGGTCATCGGCACCCACGCACTCATCAGTCCGGACGTAGCCTATGCGTCGCTGGGGCTGGTGGTGACGGACGAACAGCACCGCTTCGGCGTCAACCAGCGGGCCGCGCTCTCCGCAAAGGGCGAACGCCCGCATCTGCTGGTCATGTCGGCCACTCCCATTCCCCGCACGCTGGCCCTGCTGATCTATGGGGACCTGGACGTCTCTGTCATTGATGAGCTGCCGCCGGGACGGCAGAAGATCGACACCTTTGCCGTCAACAGCTCCTACCGCCAGCGGATCTATGTTTTTCTGCGCAAGGAGATTGAGAAAGGCGGTCAGGCGTATATCATCTGCTCCATGGTGGAAGAAAACGACGCCGTCCCGGACGACCGCAAAGCCGCTACGGAGTATTCGCAGATGCTGCAAACACAGATCTTCCCGGATCTTCACATCGCCTGTGTACACGGACGGATGAAGCCAAAGGAAAAGGATAAAATCATGGCCGCCTTTGCCGCCGGAGAGATCCACATTCTGGTCTCGACAACCGTCGTGGAGGTAGGGGTGGACGTCCCCAACGCCACTGTTATGGTGATTGAGGACGCGGACCGCTTTGGTCTCAGCCAGCTCCACCAGCTGCGGGGACGGGTGGGCCGCGGACAGAGCAAATCCTTCTGCATCCTCATCTCCGACAACAGAAGCGAGGACTCCAAAGCCCGGCTCAGCGTCATGAAGCAGACCGGGGACGGCTTCAAGATCGCGGAGGCGGATTTACATCTGCGCGGTCCCGGCGACTTCCTCGGCCAGCGCCAGCACGGCCTGCCCGCGCTGAAGGTGGCGAACCTGCGCTGTGACATGGCGCTGATGAAGGAGGCCCAGCAGGCCGCAGGGGAGCTGCTGGAGCAGGACCCGGAGCTGAACGCATATCCTGTCACCGCCCGGCAGGTACAGAAGCTGTTCGACCTGAACGCGGATACTCTCAACTGAACCGAAAACGCCGGAGGCGTGAGCTTACGCTCACGCCTCCGTTACGATTTCAGATATATCCAGGGGCTTTCCGTCGCTCCACAGCCGCTCCAGGGAATAGTACTCCCGCGCCTCGCTGTTGAAGACATGTACCACCAGACAGCCGTAATCCAGCAGAACCCAAATGCCGCCCCTGTGTCCCTCACGGTGCAGAGGTTTTTCTCCGGCCTCGGCCTCCAGCCTCTCCTCCACCGCGTCGCACAGAGCATTAATCTGTGTATTGCTGCTGCCGGTGCAGATGACGAAGTAATCCGCCAGAGTAGTCTGTTCCGTGACCTCAATGGCCTTGATCTCCTCGCCCTTTTTGCTGTCCAGCGCCTTTGCCGCAAGGATCGCTAATTCTTTCGGTGTCATACAGGTTCCTCCTTCAAATTTTACATAGATAGCAGCACTCATCCAAGCCACTCCGGTTTCTCCGTATCAATCACAGGTTCCGGTTCAGGAGTTGGTACCGGGACAGGTTCCGGTTCAGGCGCAGGATTTACAGGGGGCTCGTCGGGAAGCTGCGGTTCCGGCTCGTCGGTCGGATTGGTGATCGTGACGGGTGTGTTTCCGTTATTGCCGCCGTTACTGCTGTTATTATTACTGGTATTGCTGTTATTTTGCTCATTTTTATCTGCGGTATTTCCGCTGCTGTTTGGGGAAGAGGAGACGCTGTTCGGCTTTGCCGTGCTGCCTGCATTATTATTTGCATTGCTGTTTGCATTACTGTTTGTATCAGAGGACGTATTGGGCAGAACAGGCTCATCTGTTTTGTTGTTTTTATTACTGTTTTTGTCATCCTTTTTCGACGTGTTCGTTGCGGGTGCGTTCTTATCCGCAGCAGTATTGCCGCTCTTATTATTTGTCTGACCGCTGTTTTTGGTGCTGTTGTTGCTGCTGCTGGTTCCCCCTATGGAAGAATTATGCGCCGAATCCCGCACCGTTCCGGTAGAAGAAGCAATTCTGCCGTTGGACAAAATGCTCATGGCGTCCAGCATGGAGGCAGTGACATTCTGCTCATAGGGATTGAAGCGTTCATTGACCAGCTTGACCACTTCGTTTGGATAGATGGTCACATAGGACTGCTCCTGACCGGTGGTTCTGCTCCAGGCCGACCCCCAGTAATCTCCGGGCAGTGTGCAGGTATACACGTCATCCATATTCAGCGCGGAGACGCCGCTGTTGATGCCCAGCACGTTGGCCGCGAACCATATCACAGACCCGATTTCCAGATCCGTCTGAACATTTTCCATAGCAAGATCAATATACGACTTGATCTTGCCCCAGTTCTTGATGCTCAGGCACTCTTTCATCAGCGCCTTGATAAAATTCTGCTGCATCTCGACACGCTTGATATCGCCCTCGCTGTACCGGCGGAACCGCACCAGCTCCATAGCCTTCTCGCCGTCCAAGGTCTGCACGCCCTTATTCAAATGGATATGCAGGTCCTGATAGGGGTCGTCATAATTCATATCCTGGGGCACGTCGAACTCCACGCCGCCGATGAGATCCACCAGCTCCACGAACATTTTGAGATCGACCTTTACATAGAAATCCGGGGCAAAGCCGATGAGCTTCTTGACCTCTTTCCGCAGCGCCTCAATGCCGTCCTTATAGCGGGAATAGACGGAGTTGATTTTTTTGATGTCCCAGCTGACGTTAATCATGGTATCTCTGGGAATGGACATGATGGAGATATCCTGATTTCTGGTATCATAGCTGACCACCATGATCGTATCGGTATTTCCGTCGTCCTGATCGGTCCCCACCAGCAGGAAGGTATACACCCCCTCCTTCCGGTTCCCGGACACCTCCGGCATATCGCCGTTGTAGCCGTCATCCGGGTACAGGCCGTCATCGTTCTCCTCCAGACCGTTCAGGCCCTGCGGGTTCTGACTGGGAGCTGCGGTGATCTTATCAGCGATTCTCTGATCGTTGTTCTCCGTATTCGGCAGTTCCGGTTCCTTCACCCACAGGCCGACAGCAATGCCGGCGGCCGTGCCCAAAATGGCGAGGCAGAGTATGACAGTCAATACGATCCGCCATTTCCCGGTCTTTTTTTGTTCTCCGCCGTCTGCGAAGGGGTCTCCGATGCCCGAACCGCTTTCCCAGGCGGGAGCCGGTTCGATTTGTTTTTTGTTCCCGGAATGGGAAGCCTCACGTTTTCCCTTGTAACGCCCCATGTTTTTCTATCCTTTCGCCTATTTTTGATCGCCGTAAAATCATGCCGCGTCAAAGATACTTTCCGGCGGCAGGTCCGGTTCGGGCGGCAGATCCGGTTCCGGCTCCGGTACGGTAGACGGAGCGGGGTCCTGCGCTGCCGGAGGGTCCTGTACAAACACCGGCGGAACCTCGCCTGTCCCGCCGCCGGACTCGGGGTCCGGCAGGACCGGTTCCCCGGTCTCACTGGGTCTGCTGTCCATACCGCTGGGTGTATTTGCCGTGCTGCCGGACGGCTCATTCGGTTTTGTACCTGTATCCGCCGGTTTTATGGTGGTCTGGCTGTCCGGCTTCTGGCCGGAGCTGCCGGAAGAACTGGAGGAACCAGAGGTACCGGAAGAGCTGGCCGGGCCGGAAGAGCCGGACTGTCCGGAGGAACTGCTGGCCGTTACGCCTGACGGCTTGCTGACGCTGGTCCCGCCGCCCTCGCTGCTGCTGATTTTCCCGGAGTAGCTTTTTCCCCAGGAGGAATCCAGCAAGGTCCCGCCGCCGGTCACATAGCAGGAGCCGTCGCTCCGGCGCACAATGGCCCGCAGGTCATCCACAGTAATATCTCTGCTGTAGGGATTGAACTGTTCATTAATCA
This sequence comes from uncultured Clostridia bacterium, assembly GCA_947177005.1. GTDB lineage: Bacteria > Bacillota > Clostridia > Oscillospirales > Oscillospiraceae > Pelethomonas. The sequence continues at coordinate 5,664 of CAMWSZ010000188.1, forward strand.
GCGGAATAATTCCCTCCGTATCGGGGAGGAAGTACCACGCGCCGCGGTACGTCCCCACATCGAAAAAGGGCATTGTGCTGGACTGGACCGCATCGAGATCGATGCTCAGCGCTTTGGAGGCAAACCAGGTCAAATCGCTGAGCTTCAAATCGGTCTCCACGTTATCCATAAAGATATCAATGAACTCACCGATCTTGGTCATGTTTTTCAGCTTCAGGACCTCTTTCGCCATTGCCTTCAAAAACGCCTTCTGGGTATCCATACGGCCGGTATCATTGTACCCCACACTGACGTCATTGTCGTGACGGTAGCGGAGCATCTCCATTGCCTTCTGCCCGTTCAGCTTCTGCACACCCTTGCTCAGATGAATGTGCAGGTCTTGATAGGGGTCGTCGTAATTCATATTTCTGGGCACATCGAATTCCACGCCGCCCACGGCATCGACGATCCGCCCCACAGCCTTCCACTCAATTGCCACATAGAAATCGGGCTTCACGCCGGTCAGATAGGCGACCTGCTGTTTGAGGTTGTCGATCCCGCCGCCGCTGGACTCCTTGGCGTTGTACACGCTGTTGATTTTTTTGGTGCTCCAGGACACATTGACGGCGGTA
>CAMWSZ010000189.1 GCA_947177005.1 uncultured Clostridia bacterium
GACCGGGGGGTTGGGGCGCCGGCGGGGGGGGTGGTCTGGGACGCTACCAGGACATTGACCGTACCGGACACCACCGAAACGCCCTTGCTGTCATAGGCGGTGAAGGGAATGGTGGCAGTGCCGTTGTAGCCGGATACGGGACGGTAAGAGAGGTTGCCGATGTACTGGTATCCGGATCTTGCCAGATAGCTGTATTTCGTACCGGAGGTTGCCGCCGCGCTGCCGACATACAGCGCGCCGCTGGAGGGTGTGCCGAAGGTCAGGTAGTCCGCCGCCGTCAGGGAGACATTGCCCTTGTTGGTGAAGTCGGACGGGCTGAAGGCGACGCTGGAGCCGGTGGTGCTGTAATTAATGGTAATGTTGCTCACCACAGGAGTTGTACTGGTGGCGGTGCTGGAGAAAACGACGGTGCCGCTGAAGCGTTTGGTACTGCCGGTGTAGCATTCATAGGCGGCCTTGTCGCTGGTGATATTGACGTTGTTTTTCGGGGTATACACCAGATCGCTGATGCGGTAGGAGCCGGAGCTGCTGGAGGAGAAGTCGTAGTTTTTGATATTGCTGCTGGTGAGGGTTACGTCACGTCCGCTGCTGGGCTCATAGGTCAGCGTACCGCTGGAGGGGACGCTGGTGAAGCGAATGGTCATGGAGGAGGGGGCGCTGGAGCCAATTACATCCCTGTAAGCGGAGGTAAAGTCGCCCGCGGTAAAACTTACACCATTTGTACCGGTAGTTTTGTAGGAGATATCCTTAGCGGTTTTGGACGAAGTGGAATCTCCGTAGTCGATATATACGGAACCCTTTTCGCTCCGGGACTTGTCGTTTTTATCGTAGCCGTAGGCGGTGAAATCGATCGTCACGGAGGTAGAGGAGCTGCTGTTGGGCACGTATGTCAGGTCATTCAGGTCAGTCTGGCTTCTGGAGGGGTCGGCGTAGCACTTTGTAGAGGTCGAGATCTTGGTGCCGGTGTCTCTGGAGCTGCTGTAGTCCTCGTACAGGGTGCCTCTGGAGGGGGAGGAGAAGGTCACATAGTCCAGTTCGCCGTTGGGATAGACGTCATCCCACCAGTTCTCGAAATCCCGGACCTTGAAGTCCACCTCATTACCGGCTTTGGCGGAGTATTCGATATCGCCGCTGGAGGAGCCGCTGCCGGAGACGACCTTGATGTTAATGGTGACGTCATAATATTTCTTTTCCGTGGAGTAGACCGTGCAGTCAAAGGAGGCGGTGCCGGTTTTGGACTTGCTGGGGGTAAAGTAGACGTCCTCCAAATCATAGGTGCTGCTGCGGCTGTCATAGTAGTAGGTTTTGCTGGTGGAGGCGCTCAGGTCGCCGTAATTGCTGGTGACCTTGCTGAACTTGACGGTATCGATATACTCTTTGCTGCTCATCTTGTTTTCAATCTGGCTGATAATGGAGGTTTTTTTGTCGTCGTCCTTATCGCCCAGATAGTAGCTCTTGGTATCGGAGTACACGGTGGCGGAGACAGTAAAATCAGAGTCATAGCCGTCGCCGTTGATGATCCAGTCAACCGACCGGCTGACAGAGGCTGCGCCGGGATAGGTGGCGGTGACGGTGCAGGAGAGGTAGAGGGTGGAATAATCCTCCAGATCGTCCGAGGTTACGGTAAAGGTTTTGCGGTAGCCGTAGTCAACCTCCCTGCCGGAAGAGGAGTTGTTGCGGAGGGACCATTCGTATTTCAGGTCCAGGCTGGTGTTGTTGGTCACGTTCGTGCCGTTAAAGGTTGCGGAGGGCGTGACTTCAAAGGTGCGGGAGCTGCTGGTGGCGTTGGAATTCAGGGACACGCTCCTGTCGTGGGGATAGTACCGGGACAGGCTGAAGGACAGTCCGTTGGAGGTGCCGACCGTGACGGTGCGGGTGATCTCGCTGCCCACTTTGGTATTGTTGCGGTAGAGCTGGGCAGTAATGATGGCCGTACCGGAGTTCCTTGCGTAAACCGTGACGGGGGAGGTGTAGTAACCGTTGGCGGCGGAGCTGCCAAAAGAGGTGTCAGCCGCGCTGAGGTACGCAATGTTCGTGTTGCTGGAGGTCCAATGAACGGAATACTCGCTCCGGTTCGGCGTGGAGGAGGGGATATAGGCCGTCATGGTGCCGCTCTTATTGGAAGTGCTGGTATTGGCGAGGCTCATATTGCCGCTGAGCGTCAGGGTGGAGGAAGTGCTGCTCACGGTGATGGTGCGGGTGATCTCGCCGCCCACTTTGGCATTGTTGCGGTAGAGCTGGGCAGTAATGATGGCCGTACCGGAGTTCCTTGCGTAAACCGTGACAGGGGAGGTGTAGTAACCGCTGGCGGCGGAGCTGCCAAAAGAGGTGTCAGCTGTGCTGAGGTACGCAACATTTGTGTTGCTGGTGGTCCAATGGACGGAATACTCGTTCCGGTTCGGCGTGGAGGAGGGGATATAGGCCGTCATGGTGCCGCTGTTATTATTAGTAAGGCTCATATCACCGCTGACCGTCAGGATGGAAGAAGTGCTGCTCACGGTGACGGTGCAGGTGCGGCTCTGACCAGTCACGGCAACGCCGTTGCGGTAAAGCTGAGCGGTGATGGTGGCCGTACCTGTGGTCTGACCGGCGTACACGGTGACAGGTGCGGTGTAGGAACCGCTGGCGGCGCTGCTGCTGAACTGGGACTCAGTAAAGCTGCTGCCTGTCCCAAAGTATGCAATGTTTGTGTTGTCGGTTCTCCATTGGACGGTGTACTCACTGGAGTTTGCCGTGGAGGGAATCGACGCGGTGATGCTGCCGGAGGTATTGGAGCTGGAGAGGCTCAGGTTGCCGCTGATGGACATATTGGCGGGAGCATCGCTGACGGCGGTGATTCTGACGTTCGTTTCGGTGTCTTCCGCGGCACGCACGCCGCTTTCTGTCAGCAGATAGACGGAAATGTCAGTTGTACCGGAGCTCTTAATCGTATAGGTCATTGTGTAATCTCCGTTACCGCTGACCGTACTGTAAGTATTGTCCGGCTCCAAAACCGAGCTGCTGCCGGAAATCCATTGGAGTTTGTAGCTGCCGCTGGCAGGCAGGTCTTGTACCGTTGCGGTCACATCGACTTTACTTCCCACCGCACCGCTGGTATTGCTGTAAGAGAGCGCGACGGTGGGTTTGGAGGCGCTGGGGTCTGCCTTGACAGTCACGGTTGCCGAGTCAGTAGCCGTTGCTCTAATCCCGGTACTGATCACCGTATAATCAATCGTTACTGTAACGGTAACATTCGTGTCCGCAGACACGCCGGGCTTTGCCGTCACCCAAGCGCCTGACTTGCCGTATTCCTCCTCTTCGGAGCTGGCTTTTTTCACAGAAGCAACATTCTCATTGTCCAGTTTCCAATCAATTTTGTGGACAGTATATTCGGTGTGGTGCCCGGCTGACGTAGTCCACGCAGCTTGCAGGTAAGCGTCGGCAGTAGTACCTGTTCCGCCGGATTGGATGGTTTTATTGCGGTCTCCGGGGTCTATTTGGAACATGCTGTCGGCCAGCGCCGTACCCGGCAGCAGCGACAGCATAAGCGTCAATGCTAACAGCAATGACAAGAGCTTATGGGACCTGATTTTCATGAAAATAATCCTTCCTTTCTTTCCTTTCCCTTTGAATTGGTTTGTTTTCCGCACGGACTTGCCCCGGCGGAAAAATCTTACGGAAACAGCATACCATAGCAATGTGAAAAAACGGTTTCAAAATTGCATCAAAGTTGCATCATTTATTAAGTATCGGTTAACAGCCTCCTTTCCCCACACAAGCAAACAGACGCAGCGAAGATGCAAAAGGTTCCCTGATTTGGAGAAATTTTTCTGTTTCCGCTTTTATGAAATGCAGGAAAAGCGGAATTCGGTCGTAAAATCGTAGCGGCGGCCGGGGCGGAGCAGGATGTCGCCCCACTCCGGATGATTAGGGCTGTCGGGGAAGAACTGGGTCTCCAGACACACCGCGTGTCGGGGCCGGTAGCTGGCGCTGCGTTTCCCGCGTGCGTTCAGGCTGTTTGCGGTGTAGAGGTGGAGGCCGGGCTTGTCCGTCCAGACCTCCAGCACGATGCCGCTGCGGTCGCCGGTGAGGCGTGCGGCGCGGCGCAGGCCCTGGGCGGGGTCCAGAACGAAATTGTGGTCATAGCCCCCCACGTTCCGCAGCTGCTGGTCACCAGCGCAGAGATCCCGTCCGATTGTCTTTTCCGCCGTGAAATCGAAGGGACTGCCCGCCACCGGACGGGCCATAGCGGTAGGGATGCTGTCCGGGCCGACGGGCGTGTACCGGCTGGCGGCCAGCCAGAGCCGGTGCCGGGTAGCGTCGCCGCCGCCGTTGAGATTGAAGTAGCTGTGATTGGTAAGATTGCAGTAGGTGGGCAGGGTGCTTACCGCCTCAAAGCGCAGCTTCAGTGCGCTGCCGGTCAGGGCATACGTCACCTCAGCGGTCAGGGTTCCGGGGAAGCCGTTCGTTCCGTCCGGGGAGGTATGGGTCAGGGTGACCGCGCTCTCGCCGGTCTGCCGGACTGCAAAGACCTGTTTGTCGAAACCGGCAGGACCGCCGTGGAGCTGTTTGGGACCTTCGTTGGGCGTGAGGGGGACAGTCTTGCCCTCAATGACGCAGCGGGCACCGGCGATGCGGTTGGCGTACCGGCCGACGACCGCGCCCAGATAGCCGTTGTTGTCCTCGTAGCCGCTCACGCTGTCATAGCCCAGCACCACGTCTACCAGTTCCCGGTTTCTGTCCGGCACTTGCAGCGCCCGCAGGCACGCGCCGAGGGTAAGCACCTCCGCCTCCATTGCGCCGCACCGTAAAATCAGTTTTTCTACGGCCTGGCCGTCTTTGGTTGTTCCAAAGGGCTCTCGTTGAACTGCCATTTGGCTCTCCTCCTTCTTTCTGCGCCTTTGCAGGGCGGTTCGGTTCCTGAAATTAACTTGTCCAGTATACTGTTTTTTCCTTGGAAAAACAAGTGCTGAATTTATGTTTTTTCTGGACATTTTCCTCCATCCGGAACCGGCAGGGAATCGTCCTCCTCGATCCACTCCCGCACGTCCACGGTTCTGCATTCCGTGGGACTGAGCCGTGTGATGACCTGCGAAAGTCCCGCGTTGATAATCATTCTCCGGCACATGGCGCAGGAGGCAGGGTCATATAGGATTTCGCCTGTGGCGCCGTCCTTTCCGGCCAGGTACAGCGTACCGCCCGCCATATCCCGCCGGGCGGCGGAGATAATGGCGTTGGCCTCCGCGTGGACGCTGCGGCAGAGCTCATACCGCTCTCCGTGGGGGACGTTCATCGCCTCCCGGGTGCAGCAGCCCAGATCGACGCAGTTCAGGCGTCCGCGGGGCGCGCCGTTGTAGCCGGTGGAGATGATCTCGTCGTTCTTGACAATGATCGCGCCGTAGCGGCGGCGCAGGCAGGTGGACCGCTCCGTGACGGTCTCCGCTATGTCCAGATAGTAATGTTCCTTGCTGATGCGCTCCATTTTGTAACTCCTCCTTTTTATAATGTCTGTAGTATGACAGAATATGGCCGGAATTGCAAGTCTGTGATTGCGGTCAGCCGCCGGCGCCGCTTATTCATAAGCAGGAAGGCTGGCGTTTTATGCAGGCAAAAATAAATTCTATGTTTCTAGACTGTTTTTGAAAGTCACAGTCCTTTAATTCGGATGTAAACATTATATATTTTCAATCAAACCAGGCAAATTTAGAGCAAAGCAGAGGAAAGTATGTGAATATAAGTATACTTTATGGTCATCTTTAAAATTTTTTATAAACCTATTATTTTTTCCGCAAACCGTCCGATAGAGTTAATGTACATAAGTTAAAATGTATCGGGTCAAAATATATGATATTTGACCGGCTTCTGTGAAGCAACACAGAGCAGCAGATTTAATTGGTTTCATCTGGCCGACGGGCCGGTTGGAATATACCCCATACGCTGAAAAGCTCTGGATATGAGTGGCCACAATATGCAGTGCAAAGGCGTATTCCCGAACGGGCGCTGGAAAATGGACGATCCGGCGCAGCAGGCAAATCTCTAAATTTTTTGAAAGGAATCAAAACAATGAGAATTCAACATAATATTCTTGCGATGAACGCCTATCGCAACTACACCAGCAACGTCAGTGCGCTGGGCAAGAACCTGGAAAAGCTGAGCTCCGGCTACAAGATCAACCGTGCCGGTGACGACGCTGCCGGTCTGGCGATTTCCGAGAAAATGCGTGCGCAGATCACCGGTCTGGATGCTGCGCAGAAGAACGTTAAAGACG
>CAMWSZ010000190.1 GCA_947177005.1 uncultured Clostridia bacterium
CCCCTCTACGCGGCCCGGTTCATCGACCTGATTCTGGACCAGGAAATCATCATCCGCAAGGCCGTCTTCGGGATTCAGGTCCGGGACCTCCGGCGGTGATTTTTTCCCTCCTGTGGAAGATATTGGCCGGGCATTTTACGCCCGTTTTTTGCCGGCCGCCATTGCGGACCGTCAATTTTTGTGCTATACTGTCGCTGGGAGATTCCACCTGCTTTCCCATGCTTTTCTGTGAAACAGGGGGCGCAGGCTCCTGTTTTGCATTAAAGATATGCCGCGTTCTTCCCCGCACCCTATGTCAAGTAAGAAAGGAGATTCTTATGCACCATTCTCACCCTTCCTCCCGCCGGCTGCGGAGGTCCCGGTGTTTGTCCCTGCTTCTGGCGCTCGCGCTGCTGCTGGGACTGGTCCCGGGCTTGGAGCTGGGCGGCGGCGGATCGGCGCACTGGGCTGATCCCTATCTCAGCCAGCTGGTTGAGTGGGGCTACATCCGGCCCGACCAGGCCCAGGAGCCCAATGATGAGCTGACCCGCGCCGATTTCATGTCCATTACCAACCGCGCCTACGGCTATCACGAAAACGGTCCCACTCCCTTTGAGGATGTCAAAGAGAGCGACTGGTTCTATGACGACGTGGGCATCGCTTACACCGCGCAGTACATCAAGGGGACCAGCGAGACAACCGTTTCCCCTGACTATACCCTCACCCGCGAAACCGCCACCACCATTCTCGGGCGCAATATGATGCTCAAGGAATCGGCCGGCGAGATCCTCGATTTTTCCGACGCCCGGGACATCAGCACCTGGAGCCGGGGCGTCATCAAGTCCTCCCTGGAGCACTATCTGGTGGGCGGCTATAACGACGGCACCTTCCGGCCCCAGAAGTCCGTCACCTGGGGCGAAATGGCCGCCATGCTCACCAAGATCGTCGGCACGCCTCTTCAGGAGGCCGGCGACTACTCCCTGGGCGGCGTCTTCGGCAACGTCACCATTTCCTCCCCCGGCGTCACCCTCCGGGATACCGTCATCAGCGGCGACCTGTACGTCACCGGCGGCGTGGGACTGGGCGGCATCGTGCTGGAGAACGTGGTCGTGCTGGGCCGCATCATTTGCAGCGGCACCGGCGAGGCCGAGAGCGGCGAGGCCAGCGTCCTGCTGCGGAACGTGACCGCCGACGAGCTGCTCATCGACAGCCTGCAGGGCAAGACCGTCTCCGTACAGGCCGACGGCGTCACGGAGATCGGCAAAACCCAGATCCGCACCTCCGCCTATATACAGGACAATACCCCCGACGGCATGGGCCTGCACAGCATCGTCATGGACGCCCCTCTGGATGAGGACGCCGAACCGCTGGAGGTGACCTTCGCCGGACGTGTCGAGGAGGTTCTGAACCTCAGCCCGGAATCCACCGTCCATGTGGCAAAGGGCACCCTCGCAAAGCTGACCGTTGACGAGGCCGCCACCGGTTCCCTGGTGTTGATCGACCGGGGCGGGGAGGTCAAGGAGCTGAATCTTGACGTCGGCACCCACGTCACCGGCGATGGCGACATCAAGCACCTGAACGTCAACGCGCCGGGCAGCGTCGTCGATATCCTGCCGGAAGAAATCACCATTCGTCCCGGCATCACCGCCGTCATCGACGGCGAGGAAATGGATACCATTGACGCCGAGCAGTCCAACCGCGAGCCGCAGATCCTCTCCGGCTATCCGTATGCGTCTGACATCGCGCCCAACTCCATTTCCGCCCTCTTCGCAACCAATAAGAAGGGTACGATTTATTGGGCGGTCAGTCCCATTAACGACGGTTCTGTAGCCACCGAGGACCTGATTAAGCCTCCTGTTTACGGCGGCATCTCCGTGGCACGCGGTACGCTGGCCTCCCCGGCTGCCGATACCGAGGTCCGTGCGGCGGTCACCGGTCTGGTGCCCGGCGGAGCCTACTACCTGTCCGCCGTCATGGTGGATGACCGCGGCGTACAGAGCCCGACTAAGGTCATTTCCTTTGAGACCCCGGACAACAGCGTCCCGGCCTTTGCGCAGGGCTACCCCTACTTCTCCCTGATTGAAGACACCCGCGCACAGATCGCGGTCATGCCCACCAAGGACTGCAACCTCTACTATGCGGTCATGCCCTCCGGCGCAGCTGCGCCCACCGAGGATGAGCTGAAAACCGGTTCCGTGTCCGGCGCGCTGGGCTACGGCGTGCGGCCTGTGACGAAGAACGTGGCGGACCTGTTCTGGGTCAACGACCTGCCGCTGGAGGAGCTGGTGAGCTACGACCTGTATCTGTGGCTGGTGGACGCCAACGGCGCGAACAAGTCCAACATTGTCAAGCTGACCTTCAAGACCGTGGACAGAACGCCGCCGGAATTCATCATCGACCCCACCCCCAACAAGATTCAGGCCGCCAGCGTGGGCCTGACCTTCCGGCTGAATGAGAACGGTACTGTATACTGGGCCGTAGTACCGGCGGGCAAGACGTTCCTGCTGCCCAATCTCGCGGCGGGACAGACAGCCGTAGACTGGAGCAGCGACTACGCGAAGCTGCAAGTCACGTCCGGCATGAACGCCCAGAGCTTTGGCAACGTGCGGGCCACCCAGAACGCCGACGGCACCATTACCGTCAGCGGCCTGGAGGCGGAGAAGGCGTACGACTTCTACTATGTGGCCGTCGATACCGCCGGAAACTACTCCAGAACTGTGAAGATGATTACCATTAACAGTCTGGACACCAACGGCCCCAAGTTTACCCAGACCTTTACCAAATACTCCGGTCTGGACAACACCACGAACCCCATGGTGGACACCGGCATCGTGCTCCACGTCACCGAGAACATCCGGGTTGACGCGGAGGGCGCGGGCGACAGCCTGCTGAGCCTGTATCAGGCGTCCATAGACCAGACCAGCAACACGGCCACACGCAATGAGGCAAAAGATAAGCTGGTGACGTCCCTGAAAAACTCCATTGTCCTCAACCGCGTCACCAGCGGTTCCGGGCAGGGCTCGCAGCCGGTCATCGTCAGATATGACCAGCTGCCCAGCAGTCCGAACAAAAAGGAGAACGACAACTGGGTGATCGACTATGAGAAGGTCACGGTGACCATGAAGGACAACATTCTGGACATCACCTTCCCGGAGGACGCCCTCCAGCTGGACAGCGGCGCGACCTACTATTTCACCGTGTCCAACGTCACCGACACCTCCACCGCCCAAAACCGCATCGTGCCCAGCACCATTGACTTCTACACCAACGCCGCGGCGGGTGCCGCGGCAGGGCACGACCTGCGTCCCTTCACGACCATGCTGGGACAGTTCTACCTGACCCGTACCGGTCTGGACACGGCCACCGAGCTGCCCAAGGACAGCGACGGCGCGAATATTCCGGTAGACTACAGCTTCCGCGTTGTGCCGAGAGCGACGAAAAATATGGAGAACAATATGTGCTATGACCTGCTGTTCTTCACGGACTCCGTCATCTCCTTCGACCTGTACTACCGCGTCGTGCAGGTGGACGCCAACGGAAACAATCCGCGGATTGTGGATCTGGCGGAGAACAGCCAGTACTGGCTCCCCAACTGGGACACCTGCGCCCAGGACGCCAACAACGGCGGCTGGTATAAGCTGGGCACCGGGGCGAACGGAGCCAGCGGACTGGTCCGCGGCAACAAATCGGACATCAAGGGCGTCAGCCTGAACGGACGGTTCAACAACTGCGACCAGGGCAACTATCCGAAACTGAACGTGCTGGACGACAGCGGGCAGACCTACTATGAGTTTGCGATTTCCGTCTGCCAGAAGGATTCCACCACCGTGCGCAGCGAGTGGAGCGGCAGCGTCAACATCAGCGTCTACGCCGCAGCCGCCCCCTCCACAAACCTGAGCTCCCTGACCCGTTATCCCGATTTCACGGATAACTGGGAGCCCTTCCTTGAGGACGGCCTGACCAACGGCGGCGGCGTGTCCATTGGTATCACAGACCAGAGCAGCACCTTCCTCAGCATGGACTGGCCCTTTACTGACAGCCGCATCCCCCTGTTTATGAACGACTACCCCCATATCACACCGGGCGACACGTATGTGGATATGGAGCTGGCGCTGGATCAGACCAGCCCCGGGTCTGTGATCTCCTATGTCATCGCGCCGGAGGGCGGCATCACTCCCCGCGTCCTTGACCAGAACTCGTCGCAGACGCCCCAGCCCCAGCTGACAGAAGCGCAGCTGTGGGATCAGACGCCGCTGAGCGGCGCCGGCAATCAGCCCGGCGTGCCCTCTTCCGGCAGTACGCCCCAGACCCCTGCCGAGATTACATCTCCGGAAGCGGTAGCCATTGCGGAGCATATGTACAACAACAACTCCTTCAAAATGGGCAAGATCACCTATGAGGGCAACGGCGTCCGCGTGCCGGTGACGGAAACGGATCTGATTCCCAATCAGAACTACTATGTATACTTCGTTTTCAGCAATACCTCCGGCGAAATGTCCAAAATCTTCATGTACAAATTCACCACCAGCAACCTCGCCAAGCCCATGATCGACCTCTCCCTCGCGGGCGGCAAGGTAGACGCCTCCACCCACGTAGACTCTGTAATGGAGTATACAATGGCAACCTCCTCCCAGGTGTGGCGCCAGCAGCGGTTCAGAGAGCTAGTGAAAAACAATGCAGTTACACCGCCTGATAATCTGCTGATTCCGGAGGGATATGCGGAAATGACGCTTTTGGAAGCGCTCACCAGCCCGTATACCACCAGCCTGGCCAGAGAACATGCCACCGGCGCGTCCGGCGGCGACTATTCCGGCTACTATATCCCGGAGGAATACGGCAACTCAACCTCGACAATGGGCTACTCCGTCTTTGACGTTTATGTCCGCGACGCCATGAAAGAAACCATCGCTGTGCTCATCCGAAGCGGTAGTGGCATTGACGGATTCGTCGCCAAAGGTACACTCAATACGACGGCCAATCTCCCGCAGCCTATTGACGAAACCAAGAACGGAATGACCGTCAACACAAACTATATCGTTCTGACCGTGGCGCATCACAAATCCGGCAGCATCGACTCCTTCAAGGCCATTGACTACGTGGTGCTTCCGGACGAACAGCCGCCTAAGCCCATCAAGATCTCAACGTATATTCCGGACGGCGGCATTAAGGACGGTGCCCAGCAGAAGCTGTACAGCGGCGTTGTTACGATTGAGTTTGACAAGGATCTGTACTGGCTGGACAACAATGCCCGAGAAGCAATCCCCGTTTACGCAACCAGTAGTAAACCGGGTGCGCAGGATCAATGGATTGACATTATCTCCCCGATGAACTCCGTTCTGGATTTGGGAATCAGCGGTATGCAGAGCATGGCACCAACGCGTACCTTTATCCTAAGCTTCCAAGATGTGTCGTCTAACGCGTCGTTCAGTATTTTCTCAAGAGGTCACTTTGCTAGCTCCGCCGGTACTGCGGAACCGGATTCTCTCAGACTTACCTTTAAGGTGAACGAGGGGAAGGACGCCGGTTTTGAAACCGATTGGACAAAGAATAGAGTTACCGTAGAGAAGAGTCCAATTCTGAGTCAACCGGCTGAACTGGTTGTGACGAACGCGGGAGCCGGAGTAAATCTGGTTGGAAAGAAGCTCGAATTTAACCTCGGTGATACAAATCCAACTGCCACAACCTCTAGCCTCTTCGCCACTGTGAACCCGAATCCGGATAACTATGTATATACTTGGTCCAGCAGCAACCCCAGTATTGCCTCGGTCAGTCCCACAATCGGGCGTAATGCAACCGTTACAGCACATACAATCGGAACAGCTACAATCACCGTTACGGCCGGCGGTGTGACCCAGTATATTTCCGTTACCGTTAACGGAAGCGTAGTAGTCCGGCAAAGCAACGGCAATGAGGTTCTGGAAAATCAAACGCTTTCCACGCAGCTGGGCACCCCGATTGTTCTTACTGCGACCCCCACCCCCTCAAGCGCCCCCATACTTTGGGAGTCCAGCAGTGACCGTATTGCCACCGTAAATAACGGAACAATTACCACGGTCAGTACTGGTACGGCTACGATTACCGTCAGCTCAAATGGAATCAAACTGAGAACATTCAAGGTGACAATTACTAATCCACCTGAAGGAAGTGATAGTGGATTGGTGATTGCTCCCACACCATAATAACCCCCACCCTGCGGGAGCGGGCAACGCCCGCTCCCGCTTCCCCGATTTTTAGAAAAAAGGAGTGCTTACATGATGCGAAAAAGT
>CAMWSZ010000191.1 GCA_947177005.1 uncultured Clostridia bacterium
ACGACGAACAGATTAGCGGCGACAGTCCGGCCTCCCGGCAGTTATCCATCATATCCTGCAAATCCTCATAGCACCGCTTGTCCACCGACTGCCCGTTGGAAAGCTGCTTAATGGTAAATGTATAGTCTTCCGGCAGCGGGTTCCAGGGGTTGACCAGTGTCAGCCGCCAGTCCCCGGCAGAGTCTCCCAGGTCCGCAGATACCGCGGTCTCCGGCAGCGCAGTCTCCGGCGCCGCAATGCTGCTGGCAAGCTTCAGACTCAGCGCCGCCATGACACAGAGACTCACCAAAAACAAAAGTGGCCGGAAGTTTATTCTGCGGCGTCTCCGGCGCCGCCGGACAGGCGTGGGCTGATAGGACGGCGTTGGCCTGCGGTAAGGTTCTACATTAGGGGCCGGAACAACAATCTCCCGCTTGTACATGGTGGAAAAATCTCCTTCCTGTTTGATCGTTCTGATGGCAGTCTAACAAATCCGTTTATCGGACCGGTATCGTTTTCCCCTCCGGACCGCATCAAGTTTCCCTCAAAACGGCATCAATCAGTTCAGTTGCAGTTGAAGGCAACCCAGCCGCTGCCGTAAAAGACCAGCGGGACCTGAAAGCCAGGCTGCCCGTTTCCAGGCTTAAATTGCAGCAGAAACTCCGGGACAAAACCGTCCGTCTGCTGATTGACTGTGACAGAGATGTCCCCAATCCCATAATACGCCGCGAAAAAATCCCGCCACTCATAAGCCAGCATCGTGAAAAGCTCACTGTCAACCATTCCAGCCTGAGCAAAATTGAAGGAGCTGCGTTCATCGAAATTGACGCTGGCAGAAATCAGCTTGCCGCTGGCATCGTCGAAGACAAACACCCCCTCAAAGCCCATATGCCAGTAACAAACCCATACGACCGCCGAAAAATCCCCGTCCCCGACCATCAGCATCGGGAAGGCATCGCACAAGTCATATAGGCGGTCCAAGTCCATCCCCTCCAGCAGTTCCCGGTTCAACGGGTATTTTTGCGCGTATGCCTGAATCAATCCGGCACCGGTCATAGCGGATACCGTGTCCCGGGCCGCGGTGATGACCCCCGGTTTGACCGTCAAATGTGTCTCGCCGTCCCAGCTCGTACCCAGACACTCCGGCAGTTTTTCCAGCAATGTCATGACGCTGTTGTCCTCCAGCAGCGTCAGCCTGACCGGCTCAAACGACCGGGCCTCGCTCTGGGCCTCCACATGGCGGTCCTGCGCATAGGATACCGCATAGGGCAGCAGCGCGCCGCCTGCGGTCAGCGCCAACGCCAACAGCAGCAGAAGCCACTTGCCGAAATTTTTCATGTTCGAACTCCCTCCTGTTTTTCCGGCCTGACCGGCATAATTTACAGATTAAATATGATAAATCCGTCCTCATAAAACGTCAGCATAACCTTGCAGGAATTCTGTTCGTCCTGCGGCAGGAAACACAGAGGAAAGGACACGCAGAATTCATTTTGAATAACCGGTGCCTCGAGAGAAATTTCCAGGTCATAGTATTCTGACAAAGCCGCTGTCCATTTGTCTGCAAGGTTCGTCAGCTGTCCGACATCCATAATGGCGGTGCCGGTGGAGGCCATAGTCGCAATGCTGTCCTCCATATGTTCATAATCCACCGGCACATACGAGGACTGTGCCTCCAGCGCCACCATTTTACCGCTCTCATCGTCGATAACGACCGCGCCGCCGGGCAGTGAACAGAACCATATCACTGCCGACGGACTGCCCGCCTCCTCCGTAGAGAGGATAAGATTTGGTAAAATATTATCGTCCAAATTATAGAGCGCGGAGTCCTCCCAAAAGTCCTCGATATATCCTCCCTCCGCCAGCATCTGGTATACGCTGCGGGCCGCCTCCGCGGCATCTTCCAGGGTCAGATTGGTCTCGCCGTACCAGGACATATTGTCAAAGCGGCCCGCCAGATTCCGCAGGCCCGCCAGCACATCCCCACCGGTTTTCAGCGTCAGGCTGACCGGGTCAAAGGACCGGGATTCGGTCCGGTTTTCCACGAGAGTATCCTGAAAGCGGGAAACCGTATAGGGCAGCAAAGCCCCGGCTGCCGTCAGCAGGAGAGCCAGCGGCAGCAGTATCCATTGCCGTAATTTTCTCATAGTCTACTCCTGTTCTGCCGGTTTTTCGCGTCCGCCGTGCAGCTCCACGATCACGCACGCGCCGCCGCCGTCCCGGTTCTGAAAGGCAATGGTGCCGTTGTGGAGGGAGGCGATCTCCTGGCACAATGAAAGTCACAGCCCGAACCCGCCCTGCTTTCGGGAACGCGCCTTGTCCACCCGGTAAAACGCCTCCGTCAGATGCGCCAGCGCCTCCGTGGGGATGCCGGGGCCGTCGTCCATGACCTGGATGCGGCAGCCGTCCGGGAGCATGTCGGAGCGGAACAGAATGTGCCCGCCGCCGTCCATAGCCTTCTGGGCGTTGTCCGTCAGGTTCACCAGCAGGGACCAGATCAGGTCCGGCTCCATGAGGCATACGCCCCGCTGGCAGTCGCTGGCAACGGAGATGTTCCGCTTGACGCACAGCGGCCGCAGACGTTCCACCAGCTCCCCGATCAGGTCTGACGGAGAGATTTCCGTAAACGGCAAGCCTCCCTTTTGTTTCAGGACCAACAGCTCCAGCAGCTTCCGGGACAGATTCTCCAGCCGTTTCCCCTCCGAATAGATATAGCCTGCCGCTTCAATCTGCTCCTCCGGGGTCAAAGTACCGCTGCGCAGCAATTCTGCGTAGCCGATGAGACTGGTCATAGGGGTTTTCATCTCATGGGCAAAGCTGCCCACAAAACGCTCCTGCCGTTCCACGGCCTGATGCAGCTGGGAAACGGTCTCCTCCATCTGCGCGGCCATTGCGTTGAAATCCTCCGAGACCATGCCGATCTCGTCGGCCGAGCGCACCGGCACCCGGCTGGAGAAATCGCCTCCGGCAATGGCCCGTGACGTCTGGGACAGCCCCTCCAGCGGTTTTGTCAGCACCCGCGACACCGTGTAGGACAGCGCCGCGCACAGAACCGCCATAATCGCAAACACCCGAAAATAGGTCTGCTGCTGGCCCCGGCGGGTGGTGTAGAGGGCGGAGATATTGTGGGCGGTCTGCAAATAGAGGATGTCGCCGTTAGTCTCCACGGCGCTGGACAACAGGAGATACTGTTCTCCGTCCGCACCGGGTGCAATATGAAAAATACACCCGCCGGACGCGGGCCGCGGCGTGCCGGACAGCAGGTACGCCGCGCTGTTTTCCACGCTGTACAGCACGGTTTCCTCCGTTGACAGCCGCAGGGCCGCCCACCCGGAACGGTCCTGTTCATAGAGCTGCTCCATTGTCTTGGACAGTGCCTCGCCGTCCAGATAGGGGTCCAGGCCATTGACGATCTGCAACGCGGTCCAGGCCATGCGGCAGGAGGTGAACGCCGCGTCCCGTTCCCGCTCCAGGGCGTCCCGGAAGGACTCGGCAATGAGCAGACTGCCTCCAATGCCGAAGAGTGCCGACAGCAGCGCCAGCATACAGAGGGTCATTTTGGTACGGAACTTCATGGCGTCACTTCCAGCCGGTAGCCGACCTTGTTCACCGCCTTCAGCGTGTGCTCCCACCCGACCTTTTTGCGGAGTCTCTGCACGGCCAGATCCACGGCCTTGCTCCCAAAGGGGTACTCCCCGCCCCAGACCCGCTCATAAATGGTCTCCCGAAACATGGCGCGGCGGGGATTGCGGGCGAACAGAAGCAGCAATTCATACTCGGTTTTGGTGAGGCTGATCTCCTCGCCGTCGCGCCAGACCTGCATGGAGCGGGTGTCGATTTCCAGCCCGCCGGTCTCGATCACCATGCCGCATTTCTGATACCGCCGCAGAACCACGTCGATCCGGGCCAGCAGCTCAATGGTCTCGAAGGGCTTGACGATATAGTCCTCCGCGCCCAGTTTCAGGCCCTTGACGCGGTTGGGGACGGAGTCCACGGCGGTAATGAAAATGACGGGGATCTCCAGCGGCCGGATGTACTCCATTAGTTCAAAGCCGTCCACATAGGGCAGCATGACGTCCAGCAGGATGAGGTCAAAGGAGGTGGACTCCAGCAGGTCCGCCGCGGCCGCGCCGTCGTAGACGCAGGTGCAGGAGTAGCCCTCTTTGGTCAGGGCCAACCGGATGAGGTTGGAAATCGGCTTTTCGTCCTCGACAATCAGAATTTGTATCACAGTAAAAACCTCCTGTTGTTTGCTTCCTATAGAATTACATCCCTCCGGCATCAAAACGGCAACAGTTTCTTTTGCGCTCTGCACTGCTTATCCTGCCGCCCTCTCTTGGGTTTTCAACATTATCAACAAATTTACACACAAATTCCCACGGAGCAGGTGGAAGAACTTTACAGTCGTGTCAAAGAATGTTGAAGAAACGCGAAAATTTCCGGGTTTTCCACAAATGCACAAAAGACGCACCGGACGGCGGTCCGGTGCGTCTTGCCTGCTCAGGGAAGATAGTTGATAGGGTTCTGCCGTTCGCCGTTGAGGCGGACCTCGAAGTGGCAGTGGTTACCGGTGGAATTGCCGGTGCTGCCCATTTCCGCGATGTGCTGGCCCTTGTAGACCTTGTCGCCCACGCTGACCAGCAGGCTGCTGTTGTGGCCGTAGTAGGTAACGTAGCCGTTGCCATGGTCGATCTGGACCAGATTGCCGTAGCCGTTCATCCAGCCGGCGTAGATAATCGTTCCGCCGTCGGCCGCGACGACATCCGTACCGTAGGAGTTGGCGATATCGAGGCCGCCGTGGAAGGAGGTTCCGCCAAAGATATTGCGGTAGCCGTACTTGGAGGAAATGGTGCCGCTGGTGGGCCAGCGGAAGGAACCGGAGGGCAGCCAGGTGGGACGCTCCAGCGTACCGCGGGCCTGTACCTCGGTGACGGGTTCTTTCAGAATGGTTTCGGATTCAATCACGCGGCTGGTTTCCGAGAAGCCCTCATACGTAACCCGGGCCACGATATCGGCGGAACCGTACTCCCCCGCGCTGATGACGCTGAAATCGCCGATATACATGGAGTCATCGTCAACGTACTCGATCTCATAGGGCAGTTCCGTGGTATACCGTTCCAGCTGCACGGAGGTGACGGTCAGATATGGGACCGCGTTGCTGATGAGCAGCACATCGCCGATTTGCAGTTTGTCGATATCATAACCGGAATTCATTTTCAGCAGTTCGTCGTTGGTAAGATTATGATCCTGCGCAATCACGGACCAGCAGTCGCCGCTTTTGACCGTGTAAGTAATCTCTCCCTCTTTGGTGCCGTTGATCAGAAGGGCGGTATCGCCCAGGTTGGTGAATTTTTCCACCGGCAGGTCGCACTCACGGATCTCCACATTTTCCATAAAATCAATGGATATGGTTTCTTCGCCGCGGTAGGGTGCGGAGACCTGCTCCAGCAGGGCGTCAAGCGCGCCCTCGGTTTGTGTGGCGCCCACAAATTCGCCGTCAATATAGAGGGCAAAGCCATGTTCCACGACCCGGAGGGTATCGTTGAGCGCGGCCTCCAGCTCCTCCTCGCCGACAACCGCGCTGCGGTATGCCAAACCGGTGGAATAGGCAAGCTGGCCGTCTCCCATGGTGTAGTTATAGCCGAGGACCTGGGAGATAGCGTGCTCAACGGACTGCTTGGCGGCGATGACCTCATCCTCCGAGGCGACAGTCCCCAGCTCCACCCCCTCGAACGTGACCGTAGTCGCTGTAGTATAGACGACGGTATACACCGAAAGCGCGGCAAGGGAAACGCTTGCTGCCAGAAACACCGCCGTATGCACAAACCGCGGCGCGGAGACAAACCGGCGCAGGCGTTCCAGCAGGGCGTTCCAGCCGTCGAGGAAATTGCGGATACGGTTCCGGCATTTCAGCCGCAGGGCGGGCCGGCAGCCCTTCCAAAGCAGCAGCAGCTGTTGGACCGGATTGCCGGATTCCGGGAAACGGCTTTCCAGATCAGGCTGATGAGCGCGGGCTTGGACAGATTTTTTTTGCTGCGCCGCCTGTGGAGACGGCTGTTTCTTTTGCGGTGGCTTCATAGCAAAATCCTCCGGAGGTTACAAAACTGAAAAAAAGGTTACAAAAAAGTTACAGGCGTATTTTACTCCTTTTTTTCCAGGGAGTCAAGCCCTCCGGGAATTATTTCTAGGAATGTTCACAATTGATGTGAAAAAAATGGCAGCTATTGTCGAAAGTTGTCTTTGCGCACTCCTCAAAGGA
>CAMWSZ010000192.1 GCA_947177005.1 uncultured Clostridia bacterium
TATCATTTATACATTTGAAGGTGACAATGTAAATTATGAGGTTTCCAAGCAAAACCTGAGGAAATACAAAAATGTACATTTACATCACCTTGGCCTATGGGAAAAAGAAGACACACTTGTTTTTCGCAATGAGGGCGGCTCCAATGCCAGACTTGCTGACGTTGGTTGGTGTGAGGGAAACGAGAGCATGCTTCCGGTTACATCTCTTGACAGCTTTTTTGCTGATAAGCCAGATGTTCCAACATTTATCCAACTCGATATTGAAGGCGCGGAACCCCAGGCACTCCTCGGGGCAAAAAACATACTGAAAAACGCTAAGCCGAAGTTGGCAATCTGCGTATATCACTATCAAGACCACCTTTATAAAATTCCCAAGATTATCCAATCAATTAACCCAGCATATAAACGCTATCGCTTCATACAGACTCTGGATAATAATCTGTTTGACACAGTTTTATTTGTGGACTGATAAGGAGCTTTTGCGAAAGGAGAATCTAAATGTCCCATGCATTTGACAACATTTTTCCTATTGGACTGGGAACTGGGCGATTGCTGTTTACATCGCCGGAAACCTATGTAACGGACTTTGAGAACGCTGTGGAACTTGTGCTGCATGCATTGGATCAGGGCGTCAACTACATCGACGTTGGAAAGGGATACAGTTCCGATCACGCTTTTTCTGTGTTAAAGGATGCGTTTCGGAAAACGAACAGGCCCTTTCATGTCACAGTTAAAGTCAACGCCTACGACAAAACCCGAACCGCGGAGGACTATTATAGGGAATCTTTGTCCATTCTGGACAGCTTGGGACTTGAACGAGCGTCGCACTTCCTGCTCTGGACGTTGATGGACAGTCAGCAATTTCATCAAGCAATAGAAAAAGATCGTTTATATGACGCCGCTCTCCGTTTAAAACAGGAAGGGTTGATCAAGCATATTGGGACCAGTGTTCATATGAAGCATGAGGATATTATTGAGGTTATTGACAGCGGCTTGTTTGAATTTGTCCTCATCTCTTATAACTTAATCAATCTTCTGGACATGCGTCGTGTGCTGGACCGGGCTTTTGAGAAGGGTGTAGACATTCTGGTCATGAATCCCCTCTATGGCGGCTTGATTGCGGAAAACGAGGATGCGTTTGCCTACGCGAAGCTCCAAGAGGATGAGACTATGGTACAGGCCGCGGTCCGGGCGCTGCTTGCCCATCCAGCAGTGAAGTGCGTTCTGGCAGGAGCCAGCACCAAAGAGCAGTTGGATGCGTATTTGTCCTCCGTTACAGAACCAACATATTATGCGCAAAACAAAGCGGAAAGGCTCCAGAAAGTCACGGAAAACACCACAAACGGTACAGCATTTTGTAGTTACTGCCGCTATTGCGTGAATTGCCCGAAGAAGATCCCAGTGCCCCAGATTATGAACGCCAGAAATATATTTAGATTGAACGGTCGCAACGCAAATCAATCGCTGGAGAAAACCTTTTTCCGATATTTGAATGAGAAATTCAATCTTGAATTTGAAAGCAGTGAGAATCCGTGCATTCAATGCGGACAATGTGAGCGGAAATGCACACAAGGTCTGGACATTATCCGGTCGGTAGATGAGATTTATCAAATGGTAGGCAGAAGCTGTTACGATAAGGCTTCCAGAAAAAAACGTTTTCAGGAGCTGATTTATGAGAAAGGATACCGGAAAGTCGGTTTTTGGCCTGCCAGCGCCGGAACCATTAAGATCTTGGAGATTTATAAGGAACTGTTGGGAGAGCCTACTTTTGAGATATTTCTTTTTGATTCCAATGCGGATTATCACGGAAAGGAAAAATTTGGCTATACGGTCTTTTCCAAAAAGGATGCAATCCGTTTGGACATTGACTGCATTTTGATTACATCGTTTCTCCACAGCGGCGCGATTTATGAACGCATTCAGGACTTGACGGCACAGGGAATTGACATAAAGACACTTTACCGCAAAGACGATGTGGACTGGTGGTGGTAGTATGAGCAAACGTGTAATCTGTTACATCCAAGCTTATGACTGTGCGGAGAGTGTGGAAGCGGCTATGCGCAGCGTATTGGAGCAAACCTACGAAAATTGGATATGCTTTGTTCTGTCAAACGGAAACAAGAACACCTCGGCGGCCCCAAATTGGACATTTGATATTATCAAGAACTTTGCAGCAAAGGACCGGCGGTTTATTGTCCTGAATAAGCGGGAAAATAATATATCTATGTATATTCCGATGCTGTATCACCTTGGAAGCCACTTTCCCAACAGCTATATATGTTCCTTGGACGCAGATGACGAGTATGAAAGGGATTTTTTTGAGCGGGGTGTAGCTTTCGCGGAAGCTTTTGATTTGGACGTTGTCGCCTGCGGAACACAGCTTGTCCTGAAAGAGAATGTGGAGGCAGAAGACGGCGTTCTTCTGCGTAGGCGGGAAATTGAAGAGAACCGTGTGATCCAAAAAGACTCCTTTGCCCAAGCGTTTCCATTCTATAAACCGTTCTTCAATGAGATGTGGGGAAAGCTGTACCGTGCAGAGCTGCTGGGAAACGGTCAAGATTACCGTTATGCGGAACGGCATTTTTTCCGCCGCTTTTTACCGGATACCCGGTTCACAATTGATATCCTCTCAAAAAGCGAAGCGATTGGCATCCTCTCCGGTACTTCCCATATATTTTATCAGTTTAGCCAAAGAAAAGCGACTAATGCTACCACTATGATAAATTCAACAGTAATTATGCAGGGGACCAGATCATGGAAACAGTATTCCATCTATGATACTTACGAAATTGTGATGTCCTTTCTGCGTGCCCATGGAAAAATCAGCGAAGAGCTAAATGACTATATGCACGCAGTGCTGTTTGGATGGTTTGGTGATTTTTATCAGCGCACTCTGTTATATGCGCAGAATGAAGCGTATTTTGTACAGCAGACGGAACACTTAGTATTCCATCCAAGGTTTGACGAAGTTATGCGTTATCCTGGGGGACACAGCTACGATAATTTGCGTCACTATGAACAGCGAATCGAATTTTGCAAGCAGCTGCACAGTACTGTTCTCGGGCAAAAAGTGATCCGAAACCGAAAGTTGCTTTTGATCGATGGAATACGCTGTTCTAATACAACCCGGAGAAGGCTGGAGCGAGTTGCCGCAAAATTGGAGGATACCGTTCAAGCCTTGTTAAAAATGCAAAGGGAAGAGGGATAAATATGCTGCATCAGTATCTTGAAACAGTTGCAGAAAAGCTTAGAGAAGGGGTAAGCGTCTATCTGTGTCCTGCCGCGATGGAAACCGTTATTCTGGCTAAAGTCTTACAGGCCCAATATGGCGTCACTCCAACGGGCTTTTGTGATAACGATGTTAGGAAACAGCATCATCATTTGAATTCAGTACCCGGCTTGGAAATCTTTTCGTTTGACGACGTTTTGTCAGATAAGAATGCGGAATTTTTTGTCGTATCGCCACATCACTCTGCCGCAATTATCGGCAATCTAGTATTTGAGCGGGGCATATCGAAAAAACGCATTATCAATTACGCTCCTATTGAATGCCGGAAAACCTGCGCACTTTTTGCTCAAAATTGGATTGTGGAAGATAGACATTTTGTATGCTGCTGTATTGAGGAATATAAGCCGAGATTTGATAACAAAGGGCTGGATCCACAAAAAGGGCTGGAATATCTTGATATAACCCGTAAGGGGCTGATAGACGGCAGCATTCCTTTACCGGATGGATGCAAAAAATGTTTTCATAATAAGGATAGCTATATTTATAAATCACGTAAGCTCAATTCTTTTGACTTTTCGTTTCGTGGCTGGTGCAATTATAAGTGTGAGTATTGTTCTTCTAACCATCCAGATCTCAAAGGATATAATGACCGATTTTCTTTAGAGCAATACTTAGTTGAGCTTGAAAAGCGTGATATGGTGGGTGATATCTTTTCTGTACTGTTTGCCGTTGGAGAATCCTGCCTGAATGAGAAACGGTTTTCGCTCTACAAATACTGTGAACAAAGGCAATATTTTCTAGATGTATTCTCAAATTGTTCCGTATTTGATCAGAGCTTGTTTGATGTGGCTCACAAAAGCCCTGTCGTTATACGAAAATCCTTCGATGCGGGAACACCGGAGACCTATGCAAAAATTAAAGGGGTTAACTGTTTTCCAAAAGTACTGGAAAATGTGCGGCATTATCTACAAGCCCCCTATTTGGGATTGAATCCCAAATATCTGTTTGTGCCCGGAGTAAACGATAATGAGTTAGATATCAAGAGCTTTGTGCAGATATGCGGCGAACTGAAGGTTGATTTTGTTACACCTGTTTTTAGCTTTTTGGACGATGACTTCCGTAATTCCGCTCATGCAAAAGAGATGTTCAAGCTGCTGGTGGAAGAATTGGCAGCAAACAATATTTTTACAGCAAATGTTGATACCTTGTACAGCGAAACCTACCATACACTATATACCAGTTCCTTTTGATATTGGAGACTGAAATGGTAGTCTTTTATACAATGGCCTATAATGCTGAGGCAACCTTGCCCCGCACGATCCAAAGTGTTCTGACGCAAACGGAAAAGGAGTGGATTTGGTATCTGCTGGACAACGCCGCACAGGATAGTACTGGCAAAATTATTCGCCGGTATGCTGAAATGGATTCCAGGATCATACCCCTTAAAAATGAAAAGAATTTGGTATTTACTGAGGAAACGTCCTTTTTCAATTTGGCGAGAAAGCATGAGGACTCCGATTGGTTTTGCTTTTTGGATGCAGATGATGAATATGCCCCTAATTTTTTGACAGATATGCTTGCATTTTCGCGGGCCAACGAATTGGATGTTGCCGCCTGTGGATATGATCTCATAAACAGTCAAACAGGCGCTATACAAGAACAGAGAATCTTACCCCGCGATTTAATTTTGACTGACGGCAATGACTTTGGTCATTACTTTCCTGTCTATCATCTGTTTATGCGAACGAACTGGGCAAAACTGTTTTCTATTAAAACTGCAAAAAAATTCGATTTTAACAGGATCGTAGACCTTTTTTACGGGGTAGATACCCTGTACACACAAGAAATGCTGCGAAATTCCAGGCGTTTTGGTATTTTGGCAAAGTCTCTTCATCGATATTATATATATCCCAAAAGCCGATCCTATCAGTGGCATCCAGAGCGGCTGAATGCAGATCAGACGTTATACCAGATGGCATGCTCCTATCTAATTGATAAATGTGGGGAAGTTAGTTCTCAAAACCGAAATTTTCTACAGCGTGTTTACTCTGATGCAGTGACGGAAACGGTCAGAGTCCTTGGAAACTCTTCCCTTTCTCCGAACGATAAGCTGTGGGAATATCAAAAGATTGCGACAAATCCTATCACCTTATCAACCTACCGGCAATGTACCAATGAAAATGCGTCTAGGAGCAGGACGGAACTGATTATTAAAATGCTGGAGGCTGGTGCGGCGCTGGGTAAGGAAAGCGATACTGCCCTGCGTACAGCGGTGCAGTCGCTCTTGCCCCATTGTGGACAGGCTGTCTCCGCCGCCAACGCTCAGATGTTTCTGGAGAACACCAAGCTCTTGCAGAGCTTGCTCCAGGATGACTCTGACGCTCTTCTAAATGGTCTTTTAGAGCGGATAAGAAACAACGATGTCACACAGAAATACGATGTTCATAAAGCGATTTGCTCCCTTGCGGCGGATAATCCTCTTTTGTGCGAAATTAATGACGACGCGATGTTTCTGCGAAAATATACCAAGCTTTATTGGATGATATGGCAAGGTGATATTCTTCCTGCTCTGGAGGAAATGACCGGGCTGCTACTAGAAAACCGAGTGGACGGTGGGATAGAACCTTTTTTAAACTTGTATATTTCTATAAGTGCAATGCTTGAACAAGTTTCGGCTTTTATTTTTGGAAAAATGCAATTGGCGCAACTCTATTTTCGTCAGAGCCGAATACCCGAATGCTGTAATATTGTGTATGATTTGAAAGAAATGAGTGTGGAAAGTCTAGAATTGGATGCATTATGCCGAAAATTACAGAATAGCGGAAGATGAGATAAAAACTAGAGTTTGTGCGGCTTTATTTTTTAACCGAACACCCACCGGCTAAAAGCTGGTGGGTTCGTAAGCAGCTGAAAGTTACGTTCAGGCTGAAGCCAGCTTCTCGAGTCAAACTAAGAAACTGTATTCACAAAGGGATAAGAGCGTGTTAAAATAAAGACATGGAAG
>CAMWSZ010000193.1 GCA_947177005.1 uncultured Clostridia bacterium
CTGTTGTCTATGTCAGTCGGGACTACCACAAAAATTGTATGCTGGACCGCAACCGCTTCTTGGTGGAACACGCCTCCACCCTGCTGGCAGTCTATAATGGAGTACGGCGCAGCGGAACCGGCGCGACCGTGAACTATGCCAGGAAAATGGGCCGGGAGATCATCGTGATCGACCCCATCACCCTGCTAATCTCCCATGGGGAATCTGCGCCATCCCCGGCGCACCCTTAACAGGCGCGGAACGCGCCTCGTACTTCCTGCGCGAATGTGCAGGAATGAGCGACCGGAGGGAGCGGAAAAGCCACGCCGTCAGGCGTGTTCGACCGGACGCCCTGCGTCCGGTCCGGGGCTTGGGGGGACCCCAACAAGGGCATCGGAATATCGAAAACGATATTCCGATGCCCTGCTTGCCTACGTTATCGGAGCTTCCTGGAAAAATCAACATTTCACCGTTGCCAGTTTTGCGCCAATGATTGACAGAACATTTTGGATAGCATACAATCAGGTCAATACTCAACAGAACGAACGAAAGAGAGGTAAACCGCAATGACATTGGCTCAACGAGTTGAAGAATTGACCATTTCCAGCGGTGGAGATTCCAAACGGGCCATAGGCGAATTTGTATTACAGCAAAAGGCCCGCCTATGTGAGTTTAGTACACAGCAAATCGCAGATGAGACTTATACCTCTAAATCCGCCTTGGTGCGCTTCGCCAAAGCGTTGGGTTTTTCCGGCTGGAGGGACTTTGCCAAAAATTTTGTCAATGAACAGCATTACCAGAATATGCATTATTCCGATGTTGACCCCAATATGCCTTTTCATGCGGACAGCTCCACGAAAGACATTATCAGTTTGATGTGCAGCCTGCAAATGGAAAGTCTCATGGATACGGCTGATCTCATCAAGCCTTGGACCATCGACAAGGTTGTTGACTTGTTGGAGCAGTCAAATCGAATCGCTCTTTTCGGCATGAGTCCCAACAATCTGTTGGGAGAATTGTTCCGCCGCAGGATGCTTACGGTGGGAAAATTGGTAGAAATCCCTGCCCTTGGCGACAGCGGTTTACTGGCGGCATCGCTTCGGGAAGGAGACTGTGCGATCATCATTTCTTACTCCGGTAATTCTCAAACCTGTGAACCGCTGAATGTACTGCGGTTTCTGGAGAAAAATCATGTTCCCGCAGTCGGGATCACCAGCTGCGGGACGAACTATCTGCGGCAGCACGCAGCTTATACGCTCTCCATTTCTTCCCAAGAAAAGCTGTTCAGTAAAATATCTACCTTTGCAACGGAAACATCCATTCTGTATATTTTGAACGTACTGTTCTCCGCCTATTTTGCCCGCAACTTCCACATAAATTTCAAAGAAAAGGTAGACATGGGCAGGGTGCTGGAGTATCAGCGATTTTCCAACATCTCCGAATTGAAAGAGGAGGACTTGGAACCGCAGGGGTAAGCTGAAACAAAGTGAAACAGAATTTTTCTAAATAACGGCGGTTTGGTGAAACAAAACGAAACAGGAGGTATTGAAAGCATATCCCGCTATTTGCTATAGTTTGTACATAGACAGCAAACCGATATCCCCCAAAAATTTTTTGAGAAAAGAGAGGACGTGTACGATCTATGAGCAAGAAGTATGAAGCTGCGGCAGTCGAAATTCTTGCCGCCATCGGTGGCGCAGAAAACGTAAACGCTGCCCGCCACTGTCAAACCCGTCTACGCTTTGTTCTGAAGGATCAGGGCAAGGTGGACCGGGAAACACTGGAGGCCATCCCTGCCGTGCTGAAGGTGATCCCCACCGAAGGAATGTATCAGGTAGTCATCGGAACCGATGTAGCCAGCTGCTACGAGGAAATCGTCAAGCTGCTGCCTGAGAGTATCGGACAGGATAAGGGCGGAGAGGAAGGTCCCAAGCAGAAAGTCAGTCCCATCACCGCTGTAATCGACTTCATTTCCGGCACATTCCAGCCGGTCATCCCCGCCCTTTCCGGCGCAGGTATGCTGAAAGCACTGATGGCGCTGTTGGTGGTATTCAAGGTGATCGACACCACCACACAGACCTATTACATCATCAACTTTTTTGCGGACGCTGTTTTCTATTTCCTGCCCATCCTCCTGGCGTTCTGTCAGGCACAGAAGATGAAGTGCAACCCGGTGCTGGCCGCCGCTGTTGCCGGCATCATGATGCATACCAGTTGGAATGCCTTGGTAGCCGCAGGGGAGCCGGTATTCTTCTTCGGCCTTATTCCTTTCACGCTTGTGAACTACACCTCCACGGTTATCCCCATCATCCTGGTTATTTTTGTCCAGGCATATGTAGAGAAGTTCCTCAACCGCGTCATTCCCAAGGCGGTCAATCTGGTGTTCGTCCCCATGCTGACCTTCCTGATTATGGGTACACTGGCTCTGTCTGTCCTGGGTCCCATCGGCAACATCATTGGTCAGTATCTCGCCACCTTCTTCACCTTCCTCAGTGAAAATGCCAGCTGGGCACCCGCCTTCCTGATCGGTGCGTTTCTACCGCCCATGGTTATGTTCGGTCTCCACAACGGCGTTGCGCCCTTGGGCGTGATGCAGATGTCACAGCTGGGCTATGACAGTATCTTTGGACCGGGCTGTGTCTGCTCCAACATTGCACAGGGTACTGCCGCTCTGGTCGTTGCTTTCCGTACCGGCGAAGCCAAGACCCGACAGCTGGCCACTTCCTCCGGTATCACCGCCCTGATGGGAATTACCGAACCTGTTCTCTACGGCGTTAACCTGCCCAAGAAGTACCCCTTGATCGCCGCGATGGTAGGCGGCGGCTGCGGCGGCTTGTACGCCGGTCTCACCCATACCCACCGTTTTGCTACCGGCTCATCCGGTCTGCCCGCTGTCCTGCTGTATATTGGCGGCGACACCATGCAGTATTTCATCAACATCATTATTTCCCTTGTCATTACCACTGTTGTTACCGCCGCAGTCACCTTCTTCCTGTCCATGAAGTTCGAGCGTCAGGAAAGCGCTGATGCTTCTGCTCTGGATATTCCCGCCAACACGGTAGGCGCTCCCTCTGATGGTACTGTAGTTCCTATGGAGCAGATTCCGGACGAGACTTTTGCCACCGGCGTATTAGGCATGGGCGTTGGTATTCAGTCCGCTAAAGGGGTTGTTGTTGCCCCCTTCTCCGGCACAGTCACCCAGGTTGCGGACACTGGCCATGCCATTGGACTTGCCAGCCAGGACGGATTGGAACTTTTGATTCATGTGGGCGTGGATACCGTGGACATGAACGGCAAAGGCTTCACCCCCAAGGTCAAAGAGGGGGATACGGTTCAAGCCGGACAGCTTCTGCTGACCTTTGACAAAAAAGCGATTGCTGCGGCAGGCCACCCGGATGTGGTAGTTATCATGCTGACAAATGCGGACGAGTACAAAAATGTAACCTGCGCCCCTGCCGGTACAGTAACCGCCGGTACGCAGATCATCCATGTAGAGAATTAAGGAGGAATTTATCATGACAGAAAAGCGGCTTCCTGACAATTTCCTATGGGGCGGGGCTACCGCCGCCAACCAGTTTGAAGGTGCATGGGACGCAGACGGAAAAGGACTGAGTCTCATTGACCTGGTTCCCTATGGCCCGGATCGCGGCCCGGTGACACGGGGCGAACTGCGGATGCTGGACTGCGATGCTGACCACAGTTATCCCAGCCACGAGGCGGTGGACCACTACCATCACTTCAAAGAGGACATCGCCCTCTTTGCGGAAATGGGCTTCAAGTGCTACCGGCTGTCCATCAGCTGGACCCGCATTTTCCCCAATGGCGATGAAGAAACGCCCAATGAGGCAGGACTGGCTTTCTATGACGAACTGTTTGACGAGTGCCGGAAGCACGGCATCGAGCCGCTGGTAACCCTGTGCCACTTCGACCTGCCTATCTGTCTGGTGAAGAAGTTCGGCGGATGGAAGGACCGGCAGATGATCGACTGCTTTGCCAAATACTGCCGGACCGTGTTTACCCGCTACAAGGATAAGGTAAAATACTGGATTACCTTCAACGAAATCAATATGCTCCATCATATGCCTTTCTCCGCCTGCGGTCTGCTGGTGGACGAAGGAGAAAATCCCGATCAGGCAAAATATCTCTGCGCTCACCACGAGCTGCTGGCCAGCGCCCAAGCGGTAAAGCTGGCCCATGAGATCATCCCCGGTAGCATGGTCGGCTGTATGCTGGCGGGCGGCAGCTTCTACCCGTTCACCTGCGCCCCGGAGGATGTGTGGAAGGCCAAGCAGACAGAGCGGAGCAACTATTTCTTCATTGACATCCAGAGCCGCGGAGCTTATCCAAACTATGCCCTCCGGCAGCTGGAACGGGATGGCATTCAAATTGATTGGCAGGAGGGCGACCGAGAGCTGCTGGCCTCTGGTACGGTGGACTTTATCAGTTTCAGCTATTATTGCAGCCGCTGTATGTCCGCCGATCCCGAAGTGCTGAAAAAGCGCATTGCCGCCAACGCCTTCAAGACGGTACGCAATCCCCACCTCCAGGCCAGCGAATGGGGTTGGCAGATCGACCCGCTGGGCCTGCGCATCACCATGAACGATTTGTATGACCGCTATCAGAAGCCTCTCTTTATCGTAGAAAACGGCCTGGGGGCCAAGGACGTGATCGAGGCGGACGGCTCCATCCAGGATGATTACCGCATTGACTACCTGCGGGAGCATATCCGGGCCATGATCGACGCGGTGACAGAGGATGGCATCCCCCTGATGGGTTACACTTCCTGGGGGCCGATTGATCTGGTTTCCGCCTCCACCGGAGAGATGAGTAAACGGTACGGCTTTATCTATGTTGATAAGGACGACCAGGGAGCCGGTACGCTGGCCCGCCGGAAGAAAAAGAGTTTCGACTGGTATAAGAAAGTGATTGCCTCCAACGGGGCCGATTTAGATTAACGAAACCAACATCCTGCATTTCACAGCAGAACAGGTAAAATGGAAGCGCCTGTACCGCGCTTCTATTTTACCTATATGCAGGATGAACAGCATTGTGTGGAACGTACAAACCCTCCACACAAAAAATTTTTCTTTTTGTATTGACACAATGTCAGAAATGGGTTATAATATAAACGCTGACACAGTGTCAGAAATGTGAAGGGAGGAATTACCAATGCCGAGAGGTTCAGAAGAATTGACCAATGCGCGGAAGGAGGAAATTATCCGGGCCTGTGCTTCTCTGTATGAAACCATGAGTTTCAAAGACATTACCATCAAGGAGATCGGCGCAGTCACATCGTTTACCCGCACATCCATCTATAATTATTTCCAGACCAAAGAGGAAATTTTTCTGGCCCTGCTCCAGCAGGAGTATGAAAAGTGGATTGCGGACTTGGATGAGATCACCGCAGCGCATGAATCTCTGACAGACGATGCGCTGGCACAGGAGTTGGCCCGATCACTGGAAAAGCGCCTCTTGCTGCTGAAGCTGATGTCTATGAATCACTATGACATGGAGGAAAACAGCCGGATGGAGCGCTTGGTGGAGTTCAAGATTGCATATGGAAATTCCATTCGTGCAGCAGCCCGTATGCTGGAGAAATTTCGTCCGCAGATGTCCCCAACAGATCGGCAGCAATTTTTGTATGCGTTTCTCCCCTTTGTGTATGGCGTCTATCCATATACAGTGGTGACAGACAAGCAAAAAGAAGCCATGGAAAAAGCGGGAACCGATTTTATCTATATGTCTGTCTATGAGATGGTATATGCCTGCACCAAACGGCTTCTGGCTGGAGGCCAATCATAAATTTATGTTCAACCGGAGGATTTATCATGCAATATACGAAATTGGGTAACTCGGAGTTGTCTGTTTCCCGCATCTGCCTGGGCTGTATGGGCTTTGGCGATGCCGGGAACGGCCAGCACTCATGGACCATTGATGAAGAACATTCCCGCGAGATCATCAAACGGGCGCTGGAGCTGGGGGTGAATTTCTTTGATACCGCCATTGGTTATCAGAGCGGCACCAGTGAGCAATATGTAGGCCGGGCCGTCCGGGACTTCGCCAAACGTGAGGACGTGGTGGTGGCCACGAAGTTCCTCCCCCGCACGGGGGACGAGATCGCAGCAGGTATCAGCGGCCAGCAGCATATTGAACGGATGCTGAATACCAGCCTGCGCAACCTGGGACTGGATTATGTCGATCTCTATA
>CAMWSZ010000194.1 GCA_947177005.1 uncultured Clostridia bacterium
TTTGCTGATAAAAGACATAATATTGTTATCATCAAATGCGTATGCTTCTTCCCATACTTGTGTGTAGATCTGTTTCTTTGTAAATACACGCCCTTTATGAGAGGCCAGAAAGAAAAGCAGGTCAAACTCTTTGCCTGTAAGTTCAACGGTGATACCGTTCGTGGAAACCATGCGGTTTTCTTTATCAATTATCATCCCTTTCAGTTTTAAGCGGTCAGCGGCTATCGCAGAAGTAGGATTTAAGGTTGTATAACGGCGAACAAGAGAGTTGACACGGGCCATCAGTTCGTTAATGCTGAATGGTTTTGTCAGATAATCGTCGGCCCCCAGCCGCAGACCGGAAACTTTATCTTCCTCGTCACTCTTTGCAGTAAGCATAAGCACTGGAACATTGCTGGTTTCCCTGATTTTTCGCAATACTTGAAATCCATCCAAATCCGGCATCATTACATCCAGAATAACGAGAGAACAATGACCTTTATTTTCATCGGACAAATGCAGCCCCTCTATTCCACTGTGAGCTGTCACAGCGGAGAAATTTTCATGTTCGACGCATTTTTTCATGAGAGCGCATAATTCCTTGTCGTCATCTATAATCAAAATTTTATTCATGCTTCCATTCCTTTCCCCGGTTGGCTCGACCATCGACCGGATTTTCAGCATTCTTTGGTACAAGCCAGATTATAATTCTTATTCTCAAATAATACAAGTGCAGGGATGTGAATAGATGTTATACTCATGAGCGCTGAGATTTTCAAGCAGACCTTCGTCTGATACTTTAATAGATAGCTGTAGAACCGGTGTGAGTATCCAGCAAAGCCTTCAGCGCTTTATAGCTTTTCTTGGGGACCTGCACATAAAGATCCCACATTCTCTGGCACTCGACATAGCCGTTTTCGTGCAGGCGGAGGTGAACTGTCATACCATTTTCCAGCTGAAAAAACAGGTGGTACAATTCTTCTATACCATCCTCGTCAAACGGTACGGCTTCATCCGGGATAAACCGTGCGGAATCCATACTCTTGATAAAATCGAGTACAACATCATTCACGCTGTCCATCTGATACCGTTCCCCGCGGCTGTTAAACCAGGAGTCGTGGCTTTCGTACTGCACCGATTCCAAATGACTGGAGAGCTGGAATCGATCCTCATACAGCTCCGAACCGTACTTTAGGGTGATTCCGTTGTTGCAGATATAGATGACAGCGCCGTTTGATTGTTTCATACAAAGGACAAAAGCGGGATCGTATCCTTTCACCGCGTAGAAATCGCCGCGCACACTGCCCGCAAATTCTACATATCCGTCCTTCGGAGTCCATTCATCAATCGATCCGGTCGCAGTTCCGAGGTACTCACCGATGATATCCGCATCATCGTCAATCCACTCATACTGAACATAATGTCTGCCTTGGTAGAGAAAGAAACCAATCATGTCGGTTAATGGGCTGACAGACAGAGAACCACCCATCTCCGGGATGGTTACTCCATTTTCATAGCCGGCAATCTCGGTCCCTTCGGTACTTTGTTTCCAGATAAAGACTCCCGTAATGACAAGACATAAGCTGGCGGCTATTACCGCTGATTTCAGCCTTCTGTGTTTTGTTTTGGACATACCGGTGTCAGCTTCGCTTTTTTCCAGAATGTCATCATCCACTTTGCCGATGGCATTGTATAAGTCCCTGCTGTTCATAAATACCCCTCCTTTTTGAGTACAAGCCTGAGCTTTTTCCGTGTCCGGCTAAGAATCACCTGAACATTATTTTCCGTCAGGCCATAGCGCGCCGCGACTGCGGCAACCGGTTCGGTGAAGAAATACCGGCGCACAAACATATTTCTTTCCCGCTTTGGGAGCGCCCGTACAAAACGCCGGATACATTGTTCCAGTTCTTTACTCTCGTATGCAGCCTCCGCGTCCACCCCGCCTGCAATACACTCCGCCAGTTCGTCCAGTACGAGGACAATTTCTCCCCCGCCGCGTTTTTCTGCGCTTTCCGCATGGAAGCGGTTAATAGAAAGATTGCGGGTGATCTTCGCGAGGAATATTCGGAGTATGTTGGGTCTTTGCGGCGGCATCGCGTTCCAGGCATGGAGCCAGGTATCGTTGACACACTCCTCAGCGTCTTCCGTGCTGTGCAGGATGTTTTGGGCTATTGTGAAACAGTAAGCGCCGTACTTTCCGGCGGTTTCAGATATAGCATTTTCGTTCTTTTGCCAATAGAGTTCTATAATCTGATGATCTTCCAACGTAATGCCCCCTCTCTATGGTTTGATGGTCCCTTCCCTCTATCTATAAGACAGGAAATAGATCCAAACCTTACAAGTTTTTTCAAAAATTAAGAAATACTAAATCATAAAACGATAGCCAGCGAGCAAGGAAAGACCTTACCCGCTGGCTGTCGTTCAATAGAAAAAATCCTTACTCAGTTGGATTCTAATGGGTGCGGCGTGAGCAATATCCTCATAGGCTCTTACAAGTCTAATGCGGTGAAAATTGATTTCCGTGCTTCTGGCTGATCTCCTGTTTCACGCGTTCCGCCATATGCAGTTCATCTTCCCTCTGCATACTCAGCCAGTTCATATACCCTTGCTTTTGTCAATTCTGCCGCTTTCATTGCTTCCAGCAGAGGCTGTAGACTTCCGCCTTCATTCTCCAGCCCGGCTGCCTGTACTTCTGTATCCTTAGATGCAATCCACTCTTTTTCCTCTTTCCGCAAAACTTCCATGTCCTCGTTATTCAGATTCTCTTCCAGCAGTTTCCACACAACGTTCAAGGTATCGTCCCACAGATGGTACATCTCTTTGGCGGTTTCATTCATCTCCGGCTGTGTGGCGGCTTCCTCCTGTTTCTTCTCCACTTCTTTCTCCCGCTCCCCGGCATAGGAAATCTCCATGGCGATTCTCTCGGAAAGGCTCTGTTGGGATGCAGCATCTTCGGAAAGACCTTCTCCGGCTTGGCCTTCCTCCGATCCGTCTTCCGCAATTTTCACATCTGTTGGACAGTACGCGGAATCCTCCTCTGCCTGCTTCACTTCCTCTGGTTGCTCCGGATCAGAAAAACCTTCTCCGGTTTGGCCTTTTTCCGCTTCGTCTTTCGCAATTTTTACATCTGTCGGAAAGTATGCGGAATCCTCCTCTGCCTGCTTCGCCTCCTCTGCCTGCTTCGCCTCCTCTGGCTGCTCCGGATTTGATATGCTTCCGGTTGGATTATTTGTCCCAGTGGTCAGAGAAGGATTGTTGTACTTCGCACCACAGCCAGACAGCAGAAAAGCACTCAACAACAGCGCCAATAATATTTTTTTCATAGAAATACCACCCAAATACATTTTTTACGAATGACCGATTTTTTATGTTTGCTCTCGCTTTACCGGCGCACTCTCTATCTGCCAAATTAAGGCTAACAAAATATAGCACTATTGCAGATGGCTGTCAACCGCAGTGTTATTTACCTGTACCCTGTTCGACTTGGGGCGTATGCCCGCCTTTTTTCCATGTGCGCAGCTGCTCCAATACTTTTTTGCCGTAATACTCGTAAAAAGTTCCACAAAAGATTCTATTTCCTTCATCCAAAGCTACATCCTCGGATAGAGCCTCAATGACCTTTGCACAAACCGTCAGCTGCTGCTCCGCCATATCCATCTGCCCTTTCCACTCGTAGTAGTTGGCCAGCCGCAGGAACATATCCACCAGCATTTCCGCTGCCAGGTTCTTCTGGATGTAGGCGGGCTTGAAAATATCCTCTCCCTCCAGCAAAAGAGCTTGCATCTGGAGCTTCGTAAAATAGAGTTCCGGGATGCGCTCCAGCTCGGCCTTTGCCAGTTCATACTCCCCTATGGCTTGATAGGTCTTCGCCAGGATGCGGTGGGCATCGTATTTCACTTCGTCATCCCTTGTCCCCTCAATGATGGATTTGCAGATCGTGATGCGTTCCGCCCGCCGTTCGGGACCGCGCAGAACATAGAGCAGGTTGTTGAGCAGGATATCGTTGCCAGGGAATTTTTTCAGGCCGTCCCGGAGAATCTGCTCCGCCTCCTCTGGATCTTTATCGCGGCAGTCCGCTGCCCGGAAGCGGATTTCGTCGATTTGTTTTTCGATTTCCAGCAGATTGATGTCAAAAAGCTGATCCGTAGATACGCCGAAAAAGAGCGCGATAGCGGGAATGAGCGTCACATCCGGCAGCGCTGCGCCGTTCTCCCACTTGCTCACCGCCTGGAAGCTGACACCCAGATATTGGGCCAGTACTTCCTGAGAAATATTTTTCGCTTTCCGCAGGGCCTTAATGTTCTCTCCTAATTTGAGGTCCATCGTGATTCTCCTTGTTATGAAAGTAACCAGCGCTGATTCTAGTGTTATCATAACGCTCTCAACCTCGGAAAGCAATAACGCAGTTTTTGAAAAAAATTCTACTCTGAGTTGAATAGTATCGTTATTCGTTTGGAAATCGCCCCACGGTGAGTATAACAGTCATTGCAATTAAAAGGAACTATGGTATACTTACATTGGGGGTGTTACAATGAAACAAAAAATTCTCATTATTGAGGATGACCCTGTCATACGGTCAGAACTTATAACACTTTTGGAGGGAAATGGTTACGAAGCATCCGCAGCCATAGATTTCACCGCTGTTGTCCAAACGGTCAAAGTCTTTCAGCCACACTTGATTTTGTTGGATATCAAGCTGCCGCAAACCAACGGTTTTACTCTTTGTTCGCAGATACGCAGTTTCTCCAATGTGCCGGTTATCTTTGTAACAAGCTGCACGACAGACATGGATGAACTGAACAGTATCCTACTGGGCGGCGATGCCTTTATCACGAAGCCCTATCATACGGCGATCCTGCTGGCAAGAATAGCGTCCCTGTTGAAACGGGCCTATCCCACGGAAGCACAGACCAGTTTCACCTATCAGGGAGTTGTTCTGCATTTGGACAGCAGCAGGATTGCGTATGCGGGACAGCAGGCCGATCTGACGAAGAATGAACTGAAAATCTTGTGTTATCTGTTCAAACACGCAGGAACAATCTGCGCCCGTGCCGACATAGTGGAATACCTATGGGATAATCAGGTTTATATAGACGATAATGCTTTGAGCGTCAACATCAATCGTATCCGTGAAAAACTGGCATCCATTGGTCTGACGGATTTTATTAAAACGAAGCACCGGCAGGGGTACACACTATGAACGGCAAAGTATATTGGAAACAGCAGCTCCCGCTTCTGTTCCTGCATTTCCTCTGCATGATTGCACTGACAATATTCCTGCTGGCGACTGGAAACAGTATTGACAGCATCGCTCTCATTTTAGTGATTTGGTTCGTTGTTTTATCGGGTTGTTTGTGGAAGTCCTACCAGAATCGCAAATCAGAACTGGATCATCTGCTGGCTTTAGCCGAACAGCTGGAGGAACGCTATCTGATTGCCGAAGTCATGGAAAGGCCGGAACGGGCTGACGATCAGGTATATTATCAGCTGCTGAAAATGGCCGGGAAATCCATGCTGGAGCAAACCAGCGCAGTCAAGCGGGAGCGCACAGAGTATAAAGACCACATTGAACAATGGGTACATGAAATCAAGACGCCCATTACCGCCATGAAACTTCTTTGCGAAAATCATCGTTCCGACCTTACAAAAGAGCTGTTAGTGGAGCTTGAGAAAACAAACCGATTTACAGAGCAGGCCCTTTACTACGCCCGCAGCGAACACACAGAAAAGGACTATTCCGTGCGGGAAATCCGGCTGTTTGATGTCGTCCATCAGGCAATGGCAGAGAATAAATATCTACTCCTGCAAAATGGTGTCAACATAGAATTGCAGGAAACAGATGATATGGTCTATTCCGATGAAAAATGGGTGTGCTTTATTCTGAATCAGCTTATCGTCAATTCGGTTAAGTACCGGGGGACGCAGCCGGAGATAAAATTCTATACGATGCGGCAGGGGAATGAGACCGTCTTATGTGTGCAGGATAACGGCATTGGAATTGATGCCAGCGACCTCCCCCGTATCTTTGAGAAGGGGTTCACCGGTAAGAACGGAAGAAATGCCGCCCAGGACGCAACCGGCATCGGCCTGTATTTGTGCAGGCGGCTGTGCGAAAAGCTGGACATCGGGCTGTGCGCCAACTCCGAAGGACAAGGCACGGTCATTCAGCTTTCTTTCCATGTCAATGACTTTATT
>CAMWSZ010000195.1 GCA_947177005.1 uncultured Clostridia bacterium
CACAATGACGGGCATCTGAACGGTAGTTGCCGCAATCGGTCCGATCACCAGATAGCCCAGGGGCGTGAAGGCCAGAAGGAAGATGATTGCCACCAGTATCGCCAGTTGTGTGAGCCGGTGGACTTTCGCGCTGTTGTTCATGATTGTTTCTCCTTTGGGGGTATTTCACCCCGTGCTGCCGTCTCCGTCCGGAGTACGGCGCACAAATTTTTTATAACAACGGCTCTGCACAGCCGCTATTATCGTTTTTCCGGATTTTTGGCGCGGGATCCCTCGTACAGATACCGCAGGCCGTTGAGGGTCAGGTCCGGGTCATGAATGATTTTATGGGAGCAGCGGGCCGTCACCAGCCGGGCCGACCCGCCGGTGGCGATGCACTTGGCATGGGCCATATTGGGCAGGGCGCGGTAGCGATCAATAAAGCCGTCCGTCATCATGGCGCTGCCCAGCAGCAGGCCGCAGCGCATGGCGTCGATGCTGTTGCGGCCCAGACAGTCCGGTTCCAGACCGGCCAGTTCAATGGGCGGCAGAAGCGCCGCCGTCTCCTGAAGCAGTCCCGCACTGCGGCGCAGGCCGGGCAGAATGCACCCGCCCAAATAGGTGCGGGTGTTGTCCACGGCTGCAATGGTGGTCACGGTTCCGGCGTCGATGAGGACGAAGGGCGGACCGTAGTCGGTGAGGGCGGCGAGGGTGTCGGCGACGAGGTCGCCGCCAAGCTGGGACGGGTCGTCGATACGGATGCGGAAGCCGGTGCGGATGCCGGGTCCCACCCGCAGAATCTGCGTGCTGGCGACGGTACAGGCCGCAGTTTCCACAAGGCTCGTCAGCGTCGGGACGACGGAGCTGAGAATGCAGCCGGTGATCTCCTGCTTGGGGATCTCGTGCAGGCGGAGCAGGTCGTACAGCAGGGCCGCGTATTCGTCGGCGCTGCGTTCGGTCCGGGCGGAGATCTTAGCCTTCAGCAGCAGCACGGCGTCCGAAAATACGCCCAAAGTGATATTGGAATTTCCAATGTCAATTGCCAGCAGCATTTGCGGCCCCTCCTGTCTTTCCTGATACATGCGGTATTATATCACATTTTCCCACCGGCGCAAGTATAAAATTCAGAAAAGTCCGTATTATTTTTTGCGCCGGGAGTAAAACGGCCTACAGGTAAAAAACGGGGTTGACAGGGTGGAATTCCTATAGTAAAATAGGAATTAAGAATCGGGGGTGACAGTATGAAAATCTCCGCAAAAAGCCGCTACGCACTGCGCCTGATGCTGGCCTTGGCAATGGAGGAGCAGGGGGGCAATCTGTCAGTGAAGACCGTGGCGGAGCGCCAGAACATCAGCGAAAAATATCTGGAACAGATCATCCCCGTACTGGTGCGCAGCGAACTGGTATGCAGCGTGCGGGGCGCACGGGGCGGCTACCACCTCACGAAAGACCCGGAGGAGTACACCGTCGGGGACATTCTGCGCACCGTGGAAGGGAGTATCGCGCCGGTGTCCTGTCTGGACGACGCGGTCAATCAGTGCGCAAAATGCAAGGAGTGCGTGACGCTGGATCTGTGGGCGCAGGTCGATCAGGCCATCAGCAATGTGGTCGATCATGTGAATTTAGCCGATCTGGTTGACAAGCAGCGCCGGATCAACGCCCGTATGGGGAAAAAATAGCCCCAAAACCGCCGGGCAAATTCATAGTTTATTGATAAAGAAACTATTGACATTTTCCCGGATCTGTCGTATGATAACGGCAATATATAATTCCTATTTCACTATAGGGATTTCGGAAAAGAAAAACGGCGCCGGTCCAGCCAACCGGCCAAGAAAGAAGGTCTGTTATGTTTGTCTATGCTGACAACGCCGCCACCACCGCCATGAGCAGCGCCGCCGCCGCCGCTATGCTGCCCGCTATGCAGACGCTTTACGGCAACCCCAGCAGTCTCCACCAGAAGGGCCGTGAAGCTAATATGGCTCTGCTGGGCGCACGGGAGACGGTGGCCCGCTGCCTCAACGCCGGTCCCCAGGAGATCTATTTCACCGGCTGCGGTACGGAAGCGGACAACTGGGCAATCACGGAGGGGGCGCGTTTAGGCGCTGAGGCCGGGAAAAAGCATATTATTTCTGATACTATTGAGCACCACGCCGTGCTTCATACCCTGAAAAAACTGGAAAAGCAGGGCTTTGAGGTCACTTACCTGCCGGTTCATGAAAACGGTGTGGTTCGTTTGGAGGAGCTGGAGGCCGCTGTCCGGCCCGATACCTGTCTGGTAACTATCATGTTCTGCAACAACGAGATCGGCACCCTTCAGCCAGTCCGGGAAATCGGTGCGCTGTGCAGGCAAAAGGGCATTTTGTTCCATACCGACGCCGTGCAGGCAATCGGACATGTGCCCGTGGACGTGCAGAAGGATAATATTGATATGCTGTCTCTGTCCGGCCACAAGTTCCACGCGCCGAAGGGCGTGGGGGCGCTGTACTGCAAAAAGGGTATCAGGCTGAAAAACTTCATTGAGGGCGGTGCGCAGGAGCGGGGCCGCCGGGGCGGTACGGAGGCAATCCCCGCAATCCTGGCAATGGCCGCTGCGCTGGAGGAGAGTTGCGCCCACTTAGACGAAAATATGGCCAAAGTAACCGCCATGCGGGACAGGCTGATTGAGGGCCTGAGCAGGATTCCCAACTCCCGCTGCAACGGCGATCCGGACCATAAGGCACCCGGAATTGTCAGCTTCTGCTTTGAGGGCGTGGAGGGCGAGAGCCTGCTGCTGCGTCTGGACTTGGCGGGCATCTGCGCCAGCTCCGGCAGCGCCTGTACCAGCGGTTCCCTGGACCCCAGCCATGTACTGCTGGCGCTGGGCCTCCCCCATGAGATCGCCCACGGCTCCCTCCGTCTCAGTCTCTGCGAGTACAATACCATGGAGGAAGTCGATTATATTCTGGAGCAGGTGCCGGAGGTGGTCCGCACGCTGCGCCAGATGAGTCCGGTATGGCTCCATATGCTGGAGCACATGGACGACCCGTATCAATGACAAAATCAACCAACTAACCGGAAAGGACAGGGATACAGCTATGGCAATGGAATACAGTGAAAAGGTAATGGAGCATTTCGCTCATCCCCATAACGTGGGCACTATTGAGGACGCCGACGGCATCGGTGAGGTGGGCAACGCCAAGTGCGGCGACATCATGCGGATGTACCTGAAAATCGGCGAGAACGAGATCATTGAGGACGTCAAATTCCAGACCTT
The DNA here is from genome assembly GCA_947177005.1 of uncultured Clostridia bacterium. GTDB lineage: Bacteria > Bacillota > Clostridia > Oscillospirales > Oscillospiraceae > Pelethomonas. Next base: position 3,233 of record CAMWSZ010000195.1, read on the forward strand.
CGGGTGTGCGTCAGCGATTGCGACCAGCTCTATCGCTACGGACATGATTAAAGGCCGCCCGCTCAGCGAGGCGCTGACGCTGACCAACAAGGCGGTTGTGGAGGCTCTGGACGGCCTGCCGGCAGTGAAGGTCCACTGCTCAGTGCTGGCGGAGCAGGCGGTGAAGGCGGCGGTTGCGGACTATTACAAGCGGAAGGGCGTGCCCTGCGACTGCTGCGGCGAAGCCTGCGAGCTGTGCGCCCACGACCACGATCATGGTGAGGAAGAGGGCTGACACTGCGCATCCAAATCTCCCGCACATCCGGGATTTCCGTCCGGCAATAGAAAAAGCAGCAGCGCCGCTCTGTCAGGGACTTGGCAGAGCGGCGCTGATTTCAGGAGTATAACTGGGGCGGCGGGTAATCCTCCACCAGAACCCCGTCGATGACCCGGACAGTGGGGCCGATGTACTGGACCTTGGGAGGATTCTGGCGCTGGGCGTCCAGTTCCTCCAGGTACGCCTCATATTGGACGGCTAAGAGTTTTTGGTTTTCGTGATTTTGATAGAGGGTCAGGCCGATGTACGACACCAGTGCGACCTCCGCAATGAGACAGAGGCAGATGAGCATGGTCAGCACGGCGGAGACGCGGCTGTTTCTCTGTTTTTCGGCGGCCTTGGCGGCGGCTTCCCGCTCGAGACGTTCCTGCTCCTCAGCGTCCGGCTGTTCGTCCGTTTTCTGCGCTTCCCCTTCCTGCGGGGCAGCGGTTTGTTCCATATTCTCGTCTTCTGGCATAAGGGCACCTGCTTTCTGTTTCTGATCTTACCCGCACAAACGGAACGGGGACGCCGATCAGCCCCTGGGACGCCGTACCGCCCCCATGCGGGTTCTCTCTCTGTCAAAGGAGCGCGGACCGGTCCCGCTTCTCCCCCTTTTCTCTAATAATACCATTTGTCTCTCCCAGATGCAAGAAAAATGTTGAGGGAATGGAAGAAAAATTTCTGGAAATTTTGTACAGGGGTCAGGACCGGGCGCTGTACGGCTTTTTTTGGCGTTTTCTGTTTGACAAGAATGCCGTGATATGGTACGCTGTATATATCTGTAAAAGAGAGGGGAACTGTCATGTATTCAGAAAAAGTCCATGTAGTAGATCACCCGCTGGTGGCCCATAAGCTGACCATTCTCCGGGATAAAAACACGCCCACAAAGGAATTCCGGGAGTTGGTATCGGAGATCGGGATGCTGCTGACCTATGAGGCCACCCGGGATCTCCCGCTGACCGAACGGGAGGTGGAAACGCCTATCTGCAAAACAATGGCCCCTACCTTGCAGGGGAAAAAATTCGCCGTCGTACCAATCCTGCGGGCCGGTCTGGGTCTGGTGGACGGCGTGCTGCGAATGGTTCCCTCGGCGCGGGTGGGCCATATCGGCCTGTACCGGGATGAGGAGACGCTGGAGCCGGTCAAATACTTCTGCAAAATGCCGAAGGATATTGCCAGCCGCGAGGTCCTGATTGTAGACCCCATGCTGGCTACCGGCGGTTCGGCCTCAGCGGCTATTGGCTTTATGAAGGAGTACGGCTGTACCGCAATCAAATTAATGGTGCTGCTGGCGGCGCCCTGCGGGATCGAACGCATCCAGAAGGATCATCCGGATGTGGATATCTACTGCGGCGTTGTGGACTCTCATCTCAATGAACACGGCTATATTGTTCCCGGCCTCGGAGACGCCGGAGACAGAATTTTCGGAACAAAATAAAGGTAAAACACGACAGATGTCTCACATCTGTCGTGTTTTGATATGCTATAGCCAGCCTACGGACGGTAAAGCCGTTCAGCCCTGAAATACAGGCTCACGCCCATGCCAATAAATATCAGACAGGAAATCAGGCAGCAGAGCGCAAAATACTTATTTGGATCGGCCTGTGAAATCGGGACCGACAGAATAAACAGACCAATACCGCCCAGAATGACGCCCTTTCCGGCCATAAGGCAAAAGGCGGCTGTATTTTCACCGGGTTTCTTTTTGTAACCGGGAAGCCACTCGGCCTTTTTCCGCGTACAGATTTGAAAGCCGGCCCAAATCAGAATGACCGCGATGACAAAGCAAAACATACCGGCCTCTTGGTTTCTTGAGAGCACGGAAGGACCTCCTTTAGATCTGCGTTTATCCCAGCTCCTCGCCGTTGGAGGCGATGACCTTTTGATACCAGGCAAAGGATTTTTTCTTATAACGGTTTCCGGTACCGGAGCCGTCGTCATTCAAGTCCACATAGATAAAGCCATAGCGTTTGCGCAGCTCTCCGGTGGTGAAGGAGACGACATCAATACAGCCCCAGGGGGTATAGCCCATCAGCTCCACGCCGTCCAGCTCCACGGCCTTTTTCATCTCCTGAATATGGGCCCTCAGATAGTCGATCCGGTAACTGTCGTCGCAGGTATTGTCCGGTTCCAGCTTATCAATCGCGCCGAAGCCGTTCTCCACAATGAACATGGGCAGCTCATAGCGCTCATACATGGTATTCAGCGCATAGCGCAGGCCCACCGGGTCGATCTGCCAGCCCCAGTCGGACGCTTTCACATAGGGGTTTTTAATGGAATACTGGTTTCCGCCGCCCACCGTCTTGCTGTTGTTGACAGTGCCGGTTTTGACGGCCTCGGACATATAGTAGCTGAAGCCGATATAATCCACCTTGCCCTCTGCGAGGATTTTCTCGTCATCCGGCTCCATAACAGGTGCGTTGCCCTCCCGTTCCCACAGTTTCTTTGCGTAAGCGCCATAATGGCCGCGGACATGGACATCCATGAAATAAAACCGTTCGTGCATAGATTCCACCGCCAGCATCACATCGTCCGGGTTGCAGGAGTAGGGGTAGAAGGGAACGAAGGAGCACATGCAGCCGATCTGGAAGTCCGGGTTGATCTCGTGGCCCTTTTTCACCACCAGCGCGGAGGCCAC
>CAMWSZ010000196.1 GCA_947177005.1 uncultured Clostridia bacterium
ATGAGATGAAATTTTTGGCCCTTATTGCATACATAATAGGGATATTTAAGGGGCGGGGTAACTTTCTGTATGTCCCTATCCTTGATGTATATGCCTTGTATCCACTGGAGACTATCGCCTTGAGGGGATTTTAGAAACAAACTTCCTGGACCCCGTAGGTTTTCGGCTCCGCTCTCGCCAAGAATTGTCTCCGAAAAATTCCGTTTGGCGCACCTGAACGCGATTCTAGCCGTTATATTGCTCATGTCGATCTTCATATTGAGATAAGTCGGATTCTGAGCGGCTAAAACCAAATGGATTTTGGCGTGTCTCCCTCGTTGCAAGAAGCCAGAAAATGCGCTGATTAGCTCCTTTGATGTATTCTTATCCAGTTCCCCGCTAAACAGAGCCGGAAATTCGTCGATGACCAGTACCAACCGCGGGAGTTGCTTAAACTCACTTGGGTCCGTATGTTCCATCTTAATACGCCTCTCCATCTCCGCTTTTAACGCAATCACTGTGCGATATGCGGTATCATGATCTCTGACAATAGGACATGACAGGTGAGGTATTTCGTTGAACGCAATCAAATCTCCGGCTCCAACATCCATCAGAATAAGATTGACTTCAGACGGCGATTTGGTTTTTATAAGCGTGGTGATAAAAGCCCGCAAACTAATAGATTTTCCTGAATTGGTTGAACCGCCAAGCAACAGGTGGGGAAATATCGCTACATCAACGATGACTGGCTGACCAAAAACATCGTGACCAACCACATACGGCAACTCCATTTTCTCCATTGCTTTTTTATTGGTATGGTTCTTCAAAATTTCCAAGATGCGAGGGTACTTTACTTCTTGGCTGGACACAATTAAGTAGATGGTGAACTGCTCCTCACATATTTGGAAGATGGGAAGTTTTAATCTGGTTTGGACATCGTTAGAATATGTAAATATATCTGCTTTTCGTGTGTTGCCTTTTGGCTTGATTATGTATCGGATCTGATCTTGACATAAATCGATATCAATGGATACGTTGACGTTAAAATGCTTGTAGGTTTTTCTGATTTTTTCGCCCAGTTCATCAGTATCGAAATTATAGAATGTTTGTCCTGAAATTTTTTTCAAGTTATATTATCACTCCATTCTTTGTGAATAACTTCTTCCTTCTTCTATCCTATCGCAGTAGTGGTCTCAAAACCGGAATTTTTTCTCTATTTTCATTGAAAATGGACCATTGCTCCTTCAAGAGAAGAAGGAGGCAGAAGAACGGTTAACGCAGGTGGCCACCTTGATGGATATTTTGCCATAATAAGGGTGCTCTATCTACAAAATAGTTGCTCAAAACTTGCCGGGAAATTGTCAAAAATTTGCCCTGCCAAAAAGGAGTTACAGTCTATGATTACATGGGGGGATACTATCAACATCATCCTGGAGATGTTTTACACCATCAATCAGCAAGAACTGGCAAGGTTGCTGGGAGTTAGTGAGGGTACTTTATCTAAGATCAAGTCTGGAAAAAGAAAGGCCGCTTTCAAAAGTGATACTGTATTCGAGTCTGTATTTAATCCAGACAATCCGGATAGTCCAGCCAATGATAAGCCTTGCTTTCATCTGGAAATATTAAAAGACATTATTGATAAACCAAAGTATGAAGAAGTCCGAAAAGTTATGGCGGACTGTTGGGACGAGAAGGACTATAAAACTTTTGTAGTCAGGTTACTTGAACGTACCAGGAACAATGTATATGATGACCATGTATCTACTTCGGATGCGGCTCCACGTCAAACACAGGTTCTTGAACAACAATCCGACGAAATATCATCTTTGGGATTGAGTGACAATACTGGTACTTCCGATGCCAAGAGACCTTCCATCCGATCAATGTTTCTGCCGCACAGTGACGATTGCTGTTATCATTGCGTCTATTGGAAGGGTAACAGGAGGACATTAGGAGCATATATGACATCAACATGTGGAACGTGCAACAAGCTTAGTCAGAATCAGTTTTCAGCAGATTCACCTTGTGAATATTTCCAAAGACGCCAGGAACAGTTTTCAGCAGATTTAGTTTGTAAACGTTTACTAAACCATCAGAAATTACCAGGGGATTGGTAATTCTACGTTTTCATATAATACAAAAAGAACTTAGAAGATTCTAATAAGCTGCCCGCTCCCTCAAATATAAGGTGCAGGCAGCTCTATTTGTACCTAACTTTCAGACAAATGCCTGTAAAGCGTAGACTTTTTAACCCCGGTAAGCTCCTCAATTTCCTTGATAGAATACTGCTGAGTATTGTAGAGCTTGACAGCCTTCCTTACTGCATCGGAGTTTATCTTGGGCCTGCCGCCCATCCTTCCTCTAGCTCTGGCTGAACGAAGTCCTTCACGAGTACGGTCGGCGATTACGTCTCTCTCGAATTGAGCAATGGCCGACATAAGGGTGAAAAGCAGCTTTCCGGTAGATGTGCTGGTGTCGATAGATTCCTTCAGACTAATCAGATGAACGCCCTTACTTTGAAACAGTTCTGTTAGTTCAATCAAGTCCTTAGTACTGCGGCCTAACCTTGATAACGATTCGATCACCACTGTGTCGCCCTCGGTCATTCGGTCGAGCATCTTAGCTAACTCCGGTCGTTCTCGTTTTGTGCCGGTCATTTTCTCGTTGTAGATCATGTCACACCCGTACTTTCTGAGAGCATCGATCTGTCGGTCCAGGTTCTGTTGTTCTGTACTGACACGGGCATAGCCGAAGATGTAATTCTTCATGATTCTCCTTCCTATCCCAATAACGTATGATAACTGGGACATTGATTCTGGAACGAGTTTTGAGACAGAATACCCCCTCAAAATCTTACGATTTCAAGGGGTATTCCAGTCCTGTTAAATCCGTCCCATTAACGTTCGTTTGTTGGAAAACCTCCATTAGCTAAACAGCTTATGTTTTCCTCGATAAATCTGTGGGGATTTTTCCTTACAACTGGATTCGCTTTCAATACACTGAACCGGCTCACTGCGGCCCAGCAGACAGGCCGTAGGTTGGTCGTCGAACGCAGCACCCAAGCGGACATCGCACAAAAGCGGTGCTTTATCTCCACCAATTTCCAAGTTTACTTCGCATTTTATCAGAAATTGCACTTTTCCACCTCCTTACTCAAAGTTGTACAACAACTCACATTATATGGGCTGTACTCTCCATCAAAGCATCTATTGAGATTACGGCATCACGGAGATCATATGGAGCTGCACAGAATCTGTATCGAACTTTAGCACTTTTGCAGTTGAGCAGTTCATACTTTAACTGAGAGAATATGTATCCTTTCAGACTCTTTGCACCGGGTTTATACAGCTCTACAGCGCGAATCAATCGCAGAGCCAACGACTGGTACACATCATCGCGGTCCAAACGGGCAGCTTGAACTAAGGTATAATTTTGCCGGATAACACAGTCAATGCACCAAAGATATTCCAGCACCAGCTCGTTTCGTTCGCTAATACTCATGCTCCCACCGTCCTGTTCAAATGCCGTTCCAGCAGGGTACAGTAACCATAGATACGATCAATCGCTAACTCCGCCCATTCGCCGTCCGATACCTGTTCTCCGGTCAACGGTTTCAGTCGAAGCTTCCCGTTCTCCTTGCTCTCGCGGGCTTGGATACGGGTACTGCCAAATGAGTAGCTGACCGTTCCGTCATCCTGTTCCGTCCGGGTAAGATCGGAGATTGCCGCTGCATCCTGCATCTGTTCAAGGATGTAACAGTTTTCGACTTTCCAGCCATCTTTGTTTCCTTCTTCGGCCATGTACCAATCGAGCCGCACGCCCTGATCGGTTTCGTCTAGACAGCAAGCGAAGATCGACCGGCTGAACTTATTCGGCCAGAACCTCTTATTGTCGCTGCTGACACGATAGGTCCTGCTCAACAGAGGATACTTCTTGTCAAAACTGTCCTCTGTAAAGATGATATGTGCCGTTAGATTATCCTTTGGGGACCTCTGTTTCAGGTCACAGAAAGTTTCCTTCAACTCATGATAAGTCATCTTGTTTCCCTCCATTCGCCGCTTATTTCAAATTCACCATTTAATCAGCGGATGGCCTGCTACTTCTGCCGGAAGTCCTCCGTCCAGGCTTCTCCGCTGGAGTTGTCCACGGCCACCCATCGCTGTCCCTCACGGGCCAGGAAACGACCGCGGGGGATGTATTGCCGTATAATCTCCCGCAGCCGCCTTGCAGTGACCTGCTGAATTTCAGTCCGTCCCATTATAACGATTATGCTACAGGGCTTTTCGCTTTGGTTTTCTTCAGCGAAAGCATAGCCTGTTTATAGGTATCGGGACCCATTTCCTCTGGCCTGTTCAGATGGTAGCGTTCCAGGACGGCTTCCAGTGCAACGCCAGTCCGGACCAGTTCCTTCTGTAAGCTGTTCATCTGTGTCTTGCTTAGACCGGTTTCTGCCGCTTTGGATGCAGCAGGTTTCGGGGCAATCCAGGAATAGACCACTTTGTCCCAGGAATTGGCAATGACCAGCGCGGAAATTTCACGTTGGTCATTGTATTCGATGCTTTGGACATGGAACCGGTCATAAGTCATCCATTTGTCGCCTTTTTTCTGCATTTTGACTTTATCCGCTGTCACCCAGATAAAGTCGGGAGCGGTATAAAGTTCCCTGCCGATGCCGATGTTGAAGCAGGCCCGTTTGAAGGAATCGGACGCCTGACTCTTTTCCTGTTCGGTGTAACCGGCAGTGCCTACGTCCTGTTTGGAAATCCACTGCTTTTTCTCACTATCCCAGATGGATACCGTACAATACAGGTTGCCGTCAATGCTTTGATGGGTACGCTGCCAGCCCAACGGTGTAAAGGTTTCATCCAGGATTCTCTGGTCCACGCGTGCGTCCTTGTACAACAGCAGGCTGACGCCCTTTTCGCTAATGGTGGATACTCTACACTCAATTTCGTCAGCGCGGAGCAGTCGGATCATATTCATTTTGCGGCCTCCTTTATGGTCAAACGGCGGCTAGATGTAACTTTGGAGAACTTTTCGTAGATTTCTGGTTTCTCGGCCTTGATTCGCCTGGTATCCAGCCGTGTACTGTCCACGTTGGTCCAAGTGACCCGGTAATTGTCACTGACGGCACTTTCGTTATCCTGCATGAAAAGCTTGATCTCCTGTTCGATTTGCTTTTGCTCCTGTTCCAGTCCGGCGATTTGATTCAGCAGTTCCGTCCTGCGGTCCAGCTTTTCATCGAAACCAATCAGGGGAATCGTGCTGTTCTTTCTGGCGCGGTGAAAATATTTCTCCAGCACTTCATCGCAGACTTTGGAACCGTCCGGCGGCGGCATGATCTGCGGAACAACATAGCTTTTCCAGAAGGCTTCCTCAATCGCAATCAAATTACCAATCATGGCGTCGTCGCGTTCAATATTCTTTCCCAAGTATCACCACAGCGATATACCACGCTTTTCGGCCTGTAACCGCCATATAATGTGCAGCCTGGATAAGATAGTGCATCGGGACTGTGCCGTCTTTCCATTTATCCGCGCTGTAGGCGCTGGCAGTTTTGCACTCCAATCCGGCATCTTCACCGACCACCAGCCGGTCAACGTTTGCGATCATAAACGGGTATTCATCGCTTCGGTAGAGCATATTCGAGCGCCGTACTTTCAAACCGGCGGCTTCCGAAAACCGCCGCGCCACGTAATCCTCCAGATCACGGCCCTGCCGCATGGCTTCATTGTCGGTGTCAGACACATTCTCACAGGTTTTGTCCCGATAGACCGACATCGGACTGACATAGGGATTGAGGCCGCAGATGGCCCCGGCATCGGAACCGCCGATACCGGACTGCCGTAACCGCAGCCAGTCCTCACGGCTCATATGAGCTGTAGAAATCGTTGTACACATAAACAAATCCTCCGAAAACAAATTGCGGCGGTGACATATCCGGCATTTGCCGGACACATCACCGCCTAGTTGATTCTCTGTAGCCGGGCGAATATTACACCGCTGCCAGAACCATTTTGTACGCGTTGTAGATCATGGGATTGCCCTCAACGGTACGCAGGAAGAGATTTTCTTTGCTGTTTTTCGTCCTGCGGATGGGGTCAGCGTGGGTGGCGAAATCGCTAACGGCGTTGATAAAGCGGTAGCCGTTATTGTCGGCAT
>CAMWSZ010000197.1 GCA_947177005.1 uncultured Clostridia bacterium
ATGCACCTTTGCACATACTACGTGTCATTAAAAACAGTTTCCGAACAGATCTATTTTACTATTCTTCCGCCTTTTTTACAACCCTTCCTTTTCCTGCATTATTCCTGTAGGTTTATAGTTGAATACAGGTTCTTAATTTGAAAGAATTATACCTGATTGGGGACGACAATTATTTCAACACTGTGCAAGTAGGGATTTATAGTGTGTAGTGTGCCATCTTTTTCTACCCCCTTTATTTGCACTATACCACATTTTTACAATTGGTGACTCCAAAAAATAGCTGCTAAAAGCATTTACCGCCTAAAGGCGGTGGTTTTTGACCATAGTTTTGGAGATAAATCCCGGAAACCTCACAAAGAGGAATCCGGGATATTATCTTACATAGAGAATATTGCACCGCCAAGATTGACAATTTCAGCAGCAGTTACTTTGCCTTATCCGAAAGGGCGTTCTCTATGCAGCTTTTTATGGCAAAGGAGAGAATCAGTCGTCGAACTGATCCACGTTGTTAGTAGTGACCACAGAAACGCCAGTGTCCACGTTGGTCTCGGAAAGGGTCTCACCCTGCATCAGGGCAACAGCGGCCTCAATGGATTTCTCACCCATGACGCCGGGGTTCTGCGCCATGAAAGCCAGCAGCTCGCCGTCACGGACGTGAGAGCGGTTGGAAGAGGAGTTGTCAAAGCCCACACACAGAATGCTGGAACCGTTGGTATTGGCTTCTTTGACCGCGTTGGCGGCACCGTTCGTAGCGCCGTCGTTGGCACCGTACACAGCGATCACGCCGTCCTGAATCAGAGCGTTGGTCAGCTCCTGCGCCTTCACAGCGTCGCCGTCGGAGTACTGGACCTCACCCATAGTGAAAGCGCTGCCCTCAAAAGCGGAGACAAAGCCGTCCACACGGTCGATGCAGGACTGCACGCCGGCCTGAGCGGAGACGAGGCCAATAGTACCTTCCGTCAGATTGGCTTCGGCCAAGTACTGAAGCATTGCGTTGCCGGCTTCAGCACCGGCAGCATAGTTGTCGGTGGCGAAGGTGGCGGAGGGCTCCAGGCTGGCGGCAGCATCCACATAAATCAGTTTGACGCCCTTGTCCAGAGCGGTCTGGAGTGCGCCGTTGCAGGCGGTGGAGTCGTTGACGGAGATAATGATAACATCGGAGCCGTCGTTGGTGGCGGTCTCGATCATCTGGATCTGCTGGGCGTTGTCCTTCTTCTCAGGAGCCAGCCAGTTGTAGTCGATGTTCACGCCGGAAGACTGGAGCTCTTCCACCTTAGCCCGGGCAGCTTTTTCCAGCTTGACCCAGTGTACGTCCATCTGGTCCATGGTGATCAGCGTGATTTTGATGCTTTCGCCGCTGGAGCCGGAGTTAGCGTCGCTGCCGGAGCTGCCACTGTCTCCGGTTCCGCTGTTGCCTTCGGTGTTGGTTCCGCTGCCGCCGGAGCTGCCGCCAGAACCGCCGGTGTTTCCGCCGCCGCAGGCGGCCAGTACCAGGATCATGGACATTGCCAAGATCAGTGCAAGTAATTTCTTCATGGTTAAGATCCTCCGTTTTTTAGATTTTATTGCAAGGGCACAGCCGGCCCATACAACCGATTGGGATAAGGCGGGGGCTCAGGACTTGCTCTTGGGGCGCTTGGTGCCGTTGCGGCGGATGACGTCGAAGAGCACGCAGGCCACCACCAGAATGCCGATAACGATGTTGCGGTAAGCCACGGGCACCTTGGCGAAGGTCAGGCCGGACTGGAGAATCGCCCACACGGCAGCACCGGCAATAACGCCCACCAGCAAACCGCTGCCGCCCAGGGTGGACACGCCGCCGATGACGGCCGCGGCCACGGCGTACATCTCATAGCTCATACCGGCGCTCATGTCACCCATGCCGGACTGTGCCAGCGTCACCAGACCAGTGAGGAACGCGCAGAAGGAAGAGACCATATAAGCCTTGGTGGTAGCAGCGAAAACGTTGACGCCCGACAGCCGGGCGGCATCCACATTGGAGCCAATGGCATAAATATGACGGCCGGAGCGGGTGAAGGACAGAATATAGAAGAACACAGCCCAGACGATGAGGGCAATCCACACACCGTTATATACGCCCAGGAACTTGCCGTAGTACAGGAGGTCCTTGAACGCCTGCGCGGCGCCCTCCGTACCGATGTTGTCCGTATTATAGTTATTGTTGGCCAGCTGGGCGATGCCGCGGCCAATCGTCATAGTGCCCAGGGTGGCGATGAAGGGGGGAAGCTTGAACTTGCCCACCAGCACGCCGTTCACCAGACCAATGGCCATGCAGCAGACGAAAGCGACCAGAATGGCAACCACAGGGCTGGAACCCTTGCACATCAGGGTGGCGGAGATCATAGCGCTCATGCCCAGCACGGAACCAATGGACAGATCGATGTTGCCGGTGATACACACGTATGCCTGACCGATACCAACCAGCAGGTAGGGGACAATGGAACGCAGCAGCGTCATAATGCTGTCCGGCTTGATGAAGTTCGGGTTCATAATCGAGAACACGATCATCAGGATGACCACGCCCACGAAGGCGGTGATAACAGAGGCGGCGCTCTGGCTTATGGTGATTTTTTTCTTGTTATCCATTGCTCTGACACTCCTTCAATTCAGTCTTCACCCGCTCAGCCCTCGTTGGAGCCGAACTGGGTGGCGTAAGTCATAATTTCCTGTTCGGTGGTGGTTCGGGGATCAACCTCGCCGGTGATGCGCCCGTTACACATGACCAGGATGCGATCAGAGATGCCCATGACCTCAGGCAGCTCGCTGGAGACAATGATGACCACCACGCCGTCTTTTTTCAGCTGGTTGATGATCTCATAGATCTCCACCTTGGCGGCCACGTCGATGCCGCGGGTAGGCTCGTCGAAAATGACCACCCGGGAGTTCCGGGCCAGCCACTTGGCCACTACGATTTTCTGCTGGTTGCCGCCGGACAGACTGCCGGCCGCCACCTCGGCGTTGGCCATTTTAATGGTCAAGGAGGACTTTCCCTTCTCGATCATCTCGTTCTCCTTGGTGCGCATGACGTTGCCGATAGCGCCGCAGATCAGGTCCAAATTTGGCAGGGCGATGTTGTTCCGAATGGACAGCTTGGTACACAGGCCGTCTTTCTTCCGGTCCTCGGGGGCCAGCACGATGCCCTGGCGGATCGCGTCGGCGGGGGAGTTAATGGTCAGCGCTTTGCCGTCCAGAATCACCTCGCCGCCGTCCTTGGGGTCAGCGCCGAAAATAGCCCGCATGGCCTCCGTGCGCCCGGCGCCCACCAGTCCGGAAAAGCCCAGCACTTCGCCCTCATAGGCTTCAAAGCTGATGCCCTTCACCGCCCGGCCGGCGTGCAGGTTCTTGACCTCCAGCGCCTTCTTGCCCCGCGGCACGGTATCCCGAGGAAACTGGTTGGTAATCTCGCGGCCCACCATATTGGCGATAATCTCCTCCATGGTAAAGTCGGTGAACTTGCCCTCGGTGATATAGTGGCCGTCCCGCATGATGGTCACGCTGTCCACGATGTGATGCAGCTCCTGGAGCCGGTGGCTGATGTACACAATGGCGCAGCCCTGACTGCGCAGCTCTTTGACGATGCGGAACATCTCCTCAATCTCCGCGTTGGACAGGGCGGAGGAGGGCTCATCCATAACCAGAACCTTGGCGTTGATCAGCAGCGCTTTGGCAATCTCCACCATTTGCTGGCGGCCCACAGGCAGGTCGCCCACAATGGTATTGGGGTCCAGGTCGCGGATGCCCAGCTTGGCCAGCTGCTCGGTCGCCTGACGGTTCATCTCGGCGGTGTCCAGCCTGCCGCCCTTGATGATCTCCCGGCCCAGAAACATGTTGTTGGCCACCGTCAGATGCTGGCACATATTCAGCTCCTGGTGGATAATGGCCACGCCCAGCTCCTGCGCCTGCTTGGTATTCATGTCGCCCTCCACTTTGTGGCCAAAGATCGTGACGTCGCCGGAATCCCGGGTGTATACGCCGGAGAGAATTTTCATCAGGGTGGACTTGCCTGCGCCGTTCTCTCCCAGCAGCGCCATGACCTCGCCCGTTCTCAGGTGGAGCTGGACACCGTCCAAAGCCTTCACGCCGGGAAACGTTTTGGTGATATTCTCCATTGAAACTGCGTATTCGCTCATTTCTTGACTCCTTTCTTACTGGAATGTTCCGCCGGGGACCACCCCGGCGAGCCTATTTCCCAGTGCTGATGCACTGGGAAAATGCCCTGGGGCATTTCAGCCATTTTTAATTTGTGCGGTCAGTCCTTAGCGGGAGGATATTCGTTGCACAGCAGACGGTAAGGGGGCTCATCCTCCTCAATGGAGGGGAAGCGGGCGGGCATATCCAGGAAGCGGTTGTCCGTGTTGTCGTCGTTGCACATGGACACCTCGCCGATCAGGGTGGGCTCTCCGGCGACGCTGAACTCATGGTAGTAGTAGGGATACAGGGACAGGGATTCACCCGGCGTCAGGATAATCTCGCTGCCCGCAGGAACCATATAGCGCCGTCCGTCTTTGCAGATCTCCACGTCGGTGTCCGCCAAACCCTCGTCCTTGGTGGCGTTCCACAGGCGGAAGACCAGATTGCCGCCTCCCCGGTTGATAATGTCTTCCATTTTGTTCCAGTGGAAGTGGTTGGGGGAGATCTGTCCGGGCCGCAGGTACATGATCTTCTCGGCGTAGGTCTTGGTGTACTTGGGGTTGTGGACGTTGCCGTTGCGAATGGTGATGAGGGCCAGACCGATCTTGTCATAGTTGCCCAGACCATAGTCCGTAATGTCCCAGCCCAGGGCGTTGTCCCGGATCTCGTCGTACTCATGGCCTTTTTCCGCCCACTCCTCGGGCGTAAAGCCCAGGAAGGGAGGCAATGCGAATTTGTACTCCTTCAGCATCGCCTCAAACTCCTTGATAATGGCGTTGATCTCAGAGCGCTTCATAAATCATCTTCCTTTCTTTCTCTCCCCCGCCGGGGAGTAAATCAACTGTTTAAAATAGCGGAGATCTCCTCCCGGGCCGCTTTCAGCTCCGCGCCGCCCTCCAGTATGGTGAAGGTAAGCACATTTTTCTCCGTGTCAAAGGGGGCAATGCGGTGGAGGGTGCCTTCTTTTTCATGGAAAGGCCGTCCGTAGACGCTGGAATTGGATGGCTCCAAACCCAGAACGTAGTCTCCGGAGGCGGTGGACTTCCACTCCATAAAGTAAGGCAGGTTTTTCCGGGTAAACGCAATCCGCAGGCCCAGACCCAGCCGGTCGTTAATAGCGCACACCACGCCCTGCCTGTCAGGCGTACCGGCCAAATCGTGGATAAAGACGTATTCCGGTTCGTTGTCCCGGGGGGCGTCCATCCGGTTCCAACGGTCCTCATGACCGGCTGTTTCCCTGTCCCGGGGCGTGACCGACCGGGTGGGGGCCAGCAACTCCACATCCTCGTCCAAAAAGGGATAGCCCAGGTTGATGTGGTACAGGAGCATAAGCGGTTCGTCCCGGAACCCCTGATTTTCGACCTCATCGGTGAGGGTAACGGTCCGGGTGCCGTATACTGTCTCAATACTGCGGTGCAGGACCAGATTTTCTCCGAACAGCTCTCCTTCCCGCATCTCACCGGCGGTACGCAGGACGTAGCGGTCCCCTTCCCAGCCGGCACCGGCCTGAAGGTTCTCCGCCGGGGTGGTGCGGATACGGCCGTGCATAGGGTAGTCCACTCCGTCCACCGTGCAGGGAGCGCAGATATTTTCCAGACCGGCGGTAAAGAACAGGCCGCCCATGATGCTGCGCAGGGCCTCCTGTCCATAGGTATCGTAGTGGTTCCGGCCCTGAAGACCGGGTTTGGACAGGAAGTTAAAGTTGATTCCCTTGTAGGAGAACTCTCCTATATCCAGACATTTACCGGCCAATACCTTATATTGCAGCGGACCGTTTTTTACCTCGTATGCCTTCAGACCGGAGGCGCGGCCGTCATTAAAAGTGATCGGGCGGACATAGGCCAGCTGCTGCATACTGCCCACCCGCCGGAGCAGATTTTGTCTGTCCATAGCGGTCACTCCAGATTGGCGTGGTACTGCCACAGCGCCTTCATATCAAGCTGTTTCTGTTCAATAATCATCTTTGCCAGGATGTCTCCCACC
>CAMWSZ010000198.1 GCA_947177005.1 uncultured Clostridia bacterium
CGTTTCCGAGCGCGGCTCTGCCTTGTCCGGCTCCACCACATACGGATTTTCCGGGTATGGTGAAATCAAGTCCGGCGCTTGCGGTTCTGGTGTCTCCGGTTCCGGTTCGGTCGGGTCCTGGTCCTGGGGTCTCTCATAGATGGTATACTCCGTATCTGTGATACGTCCATTGCTTCCGCGAAGCTGGCGGCGGATGATATAACCCGCCCTTTCCAGCTCTCGGACCGCTGTACTGATCGCGTCCACACCCTCCTTGCAGATGGCGGCAAGGCCCCGTGTGTTGTAGTTCCACTCATCCGGCAGGGACAGCATCATCGACAGCAGCCCCTTTGCTTTCAGTGACAGACTGGTATCCTTCAAATGATAGTTGCTCATTACGGTGTAGTCCCGTGTCCGTTCCACTCGGTAAACGGCCATTTCATCACGTCCTTCTCAGTATTATTATTTTTTGCGGTTTCCCGCGTCCGCCCAAGAAAAAAGAGCTGTTTCAGCTGGTCAGCCGTTACAGCTCATAGGTCGGTATCTCTCCGTCAAAATACGGGTCGCACATCTCATACAGCTTGGCGGTCAGGTCGTCCAGATCCATCCACAGGCCGCATTCCCAGGCGTCTCCTTTGATCTCGCGGTACTCGCTGGCATAAGTCCCATTCCCATAGACCGCTGATACGCAGGCTACCGTTTTCAGCGTCATATCTTCCAGTACCCACAGTTCCAGACTTCGGGCAACCGATACTGCGCCCTCGGATACTTCCATAACGGAACGGAACAGCCGGGTAGCCCGCTGGTCGAACAGCTCCGCGCTGCGATACCCGTAGGACGAGGGCGCTTTGCCCAAAAACATATAGACAAACGGATGCTGCGCGTTGTGCCGGACCGTTTGCAGCAGGGCTTCAAAGTCAAGGTCTTCCAACATTTCGCTGACTTCCTCCGCCGCTTCCGGCGTGCAGCCGTTCTCGCCGGTCCCGCAATGATACAGGTCCCGGACGGCGTACTCCAGGGATTCTACAGAATACATGATATTTTCCTCCTTCCAATTTATCTGCCCCGCCGTTTTTTCGGCTTTTCGGGCAGAATATGGCCCTCTATGATATGGGCATGACGCAAAATGTGAATGCTGCCGTTCCGACACGCTTCCAGAGCCTGGGCATAATTCCCTTCGTCCAGAAAGAGCCGGACATACTGCTCACGTTTCCCGTAGGGACTGTTTTCCAACAGCACCTGAAACTCCACCATATGGCGGGTATCGTCATGAAAACGCTCCACTGCTAAAAGATCGTGTCCCACAAAGGGTAAATATGGGGGCTTCATGTGCGGCTCCTTTCTCCGATATCCAGCACAGCACAGCCGTATCGGGCAATCAGCAGGGCGTTGACGATCAGGCTGAACGATACCGTGTCCACTACTTCCGTATTGGCAAGGTCGCTGACGGATACCTTTGTGGAATCCGTGTAGATATCGCGGGCCGCTGACAGCAGCGTATAGTTGTTGGGCGAAATCCCATACAGATACGCAAACTCGAATTTCAGCCCGTTCGGGACAAAGCAATCCCTGGTACAGCTGTAAAGCTGCTCGTTGACGGTAAGCAGGTACATTGCCGCAAAGTAGGCCGGGGTATCACGACGTTTCCGGTGTCCCATCCGCGCTTTTGTCCGCTCCATTCGCTGGCGGTGCGCCGCAGTCAGGAACATGGAGCCGGTAAAGCACCGAATGACCGTATGCAGGCGGGCGTCCAGACCGTCATCACGGGGAAAGACTTCGCGGACTGCTTCCGCATAGTCCACCGTTCCCGCCTTGATGCGCTCCGCCAGCCAGGGACACCCGTCTGCTGTACAGCCTTTCCCTTTGGCATACTTATCACAGAGTTTGCAGTCCAGATGTTCCGGTTTGTACTGAAATGTGTTGATAAACAATAAGCTCCTCCTTTCCCGGACAGCAAAAAACCGGGCAGAAATCCTCTGTCCGGGCCGTCCGTTTTCGTATTTATTCACCGCTCCTGATTCCGCTGCCGTTTTTTGCACCAGGAATCCAGAAGTTTGATGATCGTGTTTTCCATCTGCTTTGGTGTGTAGCTTTTGGGGAAATATTTGCGGAGTGTGTCTGATGTCAGAACGATTTTGTCTACCTCCGGCTTCTTTGTTTCCGTCATAATGGAGAGCATAGAATCTTCGTCCAATTTCCCCGATTGACTGAGTTTTTTCATCCGCTGGGCCTGTGAGAGCGAGGGCGTCGCCTGTTCGCTTTCAATCGTTTCCACCACAAGAGCCTGTTCTTCCGGTTTCAGATAGGACAGCTCGACAGCAGGGGTGAGGGCGATTTTTTTATCATCTACCATCTGCTGAAGCTCTGGTGATAGCTCATTTAATCGAATATAGCGTTGAATAGTTCTTGCACTATCCTCTGAACCTTCGGCAACAAGGTCGCGTGTTTTGGTGCCGCGTAAATTGTGGCCAACTTGTCCACCATTTTTTTCGGCTTCTGTTTCCTCAATTTTAGGCGGTCTGCCAACTCTGCGGTTAATGGCTTCCATTTTCATTTTGTACGCTTTTGCTTTCTCGCTCGGAAGAATATTCTCCCGTTGGAGATTGCTGTCTACCATAAAAATGATGGCAGTATCGGGGTCCAGGTCTCGGACAATAACCGGCATTGTTTCCAGTCCGGCCAGCTCACACGCTCGCTTCCGCCGGTGTCCGGCGATAATCTCATACCCGCCGCCCTCACGGGGACGTGCGATTGCCGGTGAGAGTACCCCGTACTCCTTGATACTCTCCACTGTCTCTTTCATGGAATCATCCTCCCGAACGCTGAACGGGTGGTCTGGGAATGGGTGCAGTTCTGTCAGCGCGATCTCTACTACTTTTTCACGGTCTGCATCCTGGCGGCTTTCCTCCGTGCTGAACAGATCATCTAGTGAGGCCAGCTTTATGTTTTTCGCGCTGCTTTTCAATCTTTAATACCTCCTTTGTCAGATTTGCGTAGGCTTCCGCAACCTTATTGCTGGGAGCATGGGTGTAAATGCTTTTTCCCTCCGCGCTGGCTTCCTTCGCTTTCACCGAATGGGGTATCTCTGTTGTGAAAACCTTGATTTCACTGCCGTATGTCTCCCGCAGCAGGGCGCTGATCTCTTTGGCAAAATTCGTCCGGCTGTCCACCATTGTCAGCAGAATGCCGTCTATCTTGAGTTTGGGATTGATTTGCCGCCGCACTTTGCCTATGGTCTGCAAAAGTTGCTCAAGGCCCTTCACCGGCAAGTATTCAGATTGGCACGGGACGATTATGCGATTCGCCGCTGCCATTGCGTTGATCGTCAGCATACCCAGGGACGGCTGGCAGTCAATCAGGATGTGCGTGTACTGGTGCCGTACTGTGTCCAGGTACTGCCGCAGGATGGTTTCGCGGCTCATTGCGTTCACCAGCGATACTTCCATGCCGGAAAGCTGGATGTCTGCGGGCATAAGGTCCACGCCCTCCGCATGATGCAGAATACCTTCGCCGGGAGCGATGGGCTGATCTGTCAGGATTTTGCCCATCATATCAGAGAGCGTCACAGGCAGTTTGTCCGGCTGTGGGTATCCCAGGCTGATGGTCATGCTGGCCTGCGGGTCCGCGTCCACCACTAATACTTTTTTGCCGGACTGTGCAAGGCCGATACCAAGATTGACGCAGCTTGTGGTCTTTGCCACGCCGCCTTTCTGATTTGACAGAGCAATAATCTGTGCGTTCACAGCGTTCCCCCCTCACCCTAACAAACGTCCTTGCAGCTTTGCCCCGCCACGCTGCCCATTGTATTTCTCCAGAATAACACGGGCGTAGCGCAGCGACGATTTACTGGTGCTGAAATCCATCTTTCCCCGCCGGATAATTTCTTCCGGGTCCACTGCCGACAGACGGGTAACAAAAATACGGTCCTTTACCTCGGTTTCATAGGTCTTCAGGAACAGGGCCATCCCGGAAATGATGTAGGAATTGAGTGAGCGCGGCGCACCCTGCCATGCTCCGGCCATAAGGTGGAACATCCTGCCGAACGCCGCGCTGCCCAGCAGGTGATAGGCGTTGATAACAGCGCGGGTGGCGGCAATTTCATATTCTTTTCCGGTTTTCTTTGCCAGCGCCCAGCGGAAGCCCTCACGTTCCAGCGATTGTTTGATGTCCTGTATTTCCGCGCTTGTCCCGGCTTCCGACAGTGCGTTGACCGCCTGGGCCGCGTCCATACGCTGTTTGGCCTGGTCCAGTTTCCAGCACATCTCCGCCTCGTCCTGATACGTCATGCCGCTGTGTACTTTGCACAGGACCATGACCTCACGTCCGTTGTTCATTTTCCGCATTGCCGCGATTCTGTTTTGCCCGTCTATGACGTAAAATTTGCCGTCGCGGAAGCTCACCACCACCGGCTCCAGCAGTGCTTCGTCCCATGTCTCAATCAGGTGATTTACCTTTTCTTCCCGCACAGGACGCTGGTAGGCTTGCCCGGAGATCAGACGGGCGGAGTGAATTACCTTGTCCACGCCGGGATTATTGTAGGTCGCTTCACCTATGCCGGTTTGCAGGGAAATCTGCTCCTGCCGCTCCGGGCGGGCCGGGGCCGGATGATGCTGGGGGCGTTTCCTTCTGTAACTCATTTTTCACGTTCCTTTCACATGGTTGTATAATTTATCTACAGCAGCACAGATTTCATCCATCTGCTGCCGGAGATAATCCAGTTGTACCGGTGATACAGCAGAGAAAATTTCTTCATAATAGGAAATATGGAACCAGTTGATCTCCTTATGAAATTTCTTCACAAAGGCGGTAAACTCCGCAAGAAACAGGTCCGGCGTACAGCTGCAATCCTTATCGTTGTTTTTCAGGTCCGCTATGGATTCTTCAAAACTGGCGTACTGTTTGTCGCCCAAGTCATAGGGAACTGTTGGTGCAATATCTGGTGCGGCATCTGTAGGGGACTGTTGGGGATTACTGGCAGCTTTTACCGCCGGGGCGTTTGTTTTGGACTGCACAGGCGGCTTGTGGGATGTCGGGGGCCGTTTATCTTCTGACATGATAGAGTGCAGCGTATTGACATTCAGTTCTCCCGCCTGGCTCAGTTTTTTCATTTTCTGCGCCTGAGCCAGAGAGGGTGTTGTCTGGCCATCCTCTATCGTCTCCAATACCCGCGCCTGTTCGTCCGGCATCAGATAGGACAACTCTACTGCCGTATTGAATGCGAGCTGCTTTTCGTCCACCATCTGTTTGAGCTGTGGGGACAAATTGTTGAGGCGAATATAGCGCCGTACCTGATCTCTGCTGAGTCCGGCTTCATCCCCTACCTTTTCAACAGATAACTTCTCTGCAACTTGCGTAGAAGTCAGGTCCGTCCGTGCGCCCTGCCGCTTAATGGCTTCCAGTTTCATTTTCAATGCCTGCGCACGTTCACTGGGCAAAATTTCCTCCCGCTGGATATTGCTGTCTACCAGCAGAATCACTGCCGCGTCATCGTCCATTTCCCGAATGATTGCAGGCAGTGTGTCCACTCCGGCCAATTCACAGGCACGTTTACGCCGGTGGCCTGATACGATCTCATACCCACCGCTCTCGCGGGACCGGACGATAGCAGGAGTGAGTACCCCATACTCCCGGACGCTTTCGACTGTTTCCTGCATTGCTTTATCATCCCGAACCTTGAACGGCTGATTGGGAAAGGGGTGCAGGTCGGTCAGAGGAATGTATATGACCGTTTCCCCCTGTAATTGGCGGACAGGGGCAGTGTGCGGCTGGCACAATGTTTCTGCTGCCATAAACTTCTGCTCCTTTCTTACTTCTCCTTATAGAAAAAGGGAGAACGCGGCCTGCTGCTGCATTCTCCCTGTCAAACCGTATTCTTTTGTCGCTTTTTGCTGATTCTCTTGTCTTTGCTGATTTGTCTGCCGGGAGCCATCCAGCCGCAAACCCTTGTGATTACTTGCTTTTTTGCCTTCTTATAAAACTTTCCCGAATAATATATCTTCAACGAAGCATATGCGGCAGATATCAGCAGGAAGGTACGGTCACAGCAGCAACAGAGTATGAAAGATGGGGAGTATTCTGGAAGCTGTCCGCCTTATGGCTACATAAAGTCCCCTAATAACTGCCATAAACTACTGGTAGATGAGACTGCCG
>CAMWSZ010000199.1 GCA_947177005.1 uncultured Clostridia bacterium
GTTTCCTGCAAAGCAATCCCCTCTGATGAGATCCCCGATGAGACCTTTGCCGCCGGTGTTCTGGGCCGCGGCGTAGGCATCGAACCCAGCGAGGGCGTTGTGGTCGCACCCTTCGACGGCGAGATCTCCACTGTGGCGGAGACCAAACACGCGGTTGGCCTTTCCTCCCCCGACGGCATGGAGCTGCTGATCCACATCGGCGTGGATACCGTGGCAATGGGAGGCGACGGGTTCACCGCTTTGGTCCAGGAGGGACAGAAGGTGAAGGCCGGAGAACAGCTCGTCCTCTTCGACCGTGAGAAGATCCGCAAGGCCGGTCATCCGGACTGCGTGGTTGTATTGGTGACAAACTCCGATGAATTCGAGAGTCTGACCATTCAGCCCGGTCCCTGCAAGGCAATGGATCAAATCATCCGCGTCTGACAGAAATACCGTTCCTGCGGCCGGTCCGGCTTTCAATGCCCGGACCGGCCGCAGTGTTGTTTGATGTGATAACGCCACAATAAAAGAGCCAGGCGGGGGAGCGGCAACTCCCTGCCTGGCCGGATTGGTGCAGCGTGTGGTATACTGGGCGGCAGCAAAACAATTATCTGGTTAATTTGCAGGGCTGCCCTCATCTTCATCCGAAATATCATCCATTAGATCTTCCATTGGGACGCCAAGCGCTTTGGACACCCGGTAAACCAGGGATGCGGATGGATTCGCGCTTTTGCCGCTCTCCAAAGCCCGGATGTAGCGGTCTGAAAAGCCGGTAATTTCAGCAAGGGCTTCCTGCGACATTTTATTCTCTTTCCGCGCTGCGTGAAGCTTCTTAGCATTAAATTTTGCCAGCATACGTTTTTTCACCTCCTGTAAGCAAGCATAAAAGAAGGTAGATCTTTCCAACAGGCTCTGTAGTTCCGCATTTGTCGGATTTTGTCGAAAATAAAGCTGTGGAATGGATTGTCTGCCGCCGTTTCTGCCTTTCTATTCTCAAAGCCCCGGCAGCGGTGCAATGCTGCCGGGGCTTTTTCGCCGTGCCGGGGGGTAAGAACCACAAAAACCGGCGTCGGGCTTATTTGTATTTTATCAGGAACGGATGATGCCGGCGATTTCCGACGCAATCGTCTCAATGGAGCTGCGGCCGGTCCATCTTGCCGGTTTTTTCGACAGGCTCTTGCTGTATTCGGCGATTTCTTCCTGATTCACGTTGTGCCAGACCGGAAAAACAGGTTTGAGGCCGCTGGTAATTTTTGCGGCGGCGGACTCCCATTCGTATGCTTTCCAGCGTTTCAGGATCATATTTCGGGAAATAATCACAATTCCATAGCGGCAGTTGGAGAGGCCCTTGTCCAGAGATTCGATCCACCCGCCGTCTTTGATCTCAAATTCCTCAAATCCCGCCGGAACGCCTTTCTGTGTCAGGTAGTGGGCCAGCGGACGGGCCACATCTCCGCGGTCCTCCGGCACAAAGGAAATAAAGATATCATATTTATTTTTCAGGGGAACGGTCCGGTCGTAGACCTCCGTGATTTCCTTGCCGTCGTTGTACATAATCCGGTTCATCAGGTTCTGCATGGTTGGCGGGGGATTCAGCAGCAGACGAACCCTGCCGTTTTCCAACGAAGTATACAGTCCCTGCGCGTCGATGACGAGATGCCAATGGCCCGTCTGCGGCACCTTCAAATAGACGGGGGACATCTGGACACGGCCGCCGATATAGTAATAGGAATCTCCATCTTTGTAGTCCTGGAAGCTCTCGTCGTCCAAGAGCCGCACATTGACAACATTCCTTTGCAGGACAACCTCAACAAAATGCCCCTTTTGCAGATTGCCCAGATCATAGTGCATAAAATCCATATTTGTTCTTCCTCCTGTAAGTCTGTCTGACCAAACAGAGCCATTCTTTCATACCGCATTCTACCATTTTTATTCAAAGAACGCAATACGCTTTGTGCCGGATTTCAGGGAAATTGAATGAGTACGGTAAAGGAAAGCATACCGGGTTATTTGTTATGCTTCAGCCATTCCGTGGCGCAGTGGGCCAGACAGCTGGAGCCGACCGGACAGACGTCCTCGTTGAACTTCACCTTTGGATTATGGGCCGGTGCGCCGCCCCGCTCGTCCTGAAATCCGGCGGAGAGGTACATAAACACGCTGGGCACCTGATTGGCAATAACCGCGAAGTCCTCCGACGCGCTGGACGAGATGCCGGGATAAGGCGTCAGGCCGGGAATTCCCATATTGACCATATAGCCTGCAATTTCATCGGTGAGCTTGGAGTCGCAGACCAGGGGCGGCACTTCGGAGATCATTTCGATTTCCGCCGAGCCGCCGTAGACCGCTGCCGTCCCCTGCGCCGCCTCTTTCATACGGCGCACCAGCAGCTCCCGGTTTGTCTTGTCGTTGGTGCGTATAGTCCCCTGAAGCACGGCGGTATCCGGAATGATATTCGCGGCGGAACCGGCGGAAAAATTGCCAATGGTCAGCACGCAGGCTTTATTGGGGTCCGCCTCTCTGGCAATCAGCGCTTCCAGAGCCAGATAAATATGGACGGCAATATTGATCGGGTCAATCGCGTTGTGGGGATACGCGCCGTGGGCGCCTCTGCCGGTGACAGTGATCTTAAAGCCGTCCACGGAAAACATCATGGCTCCGCCGCTGTTGTACATAAAAAGGCCCACCGGCATTTTCCCCGCGGCTACATGGTACGCCAAAGCCGCGTCCACGCCGTCCAGAATACCGTTTGCCATCATGTTTTTCGAGCCCTCAAAGGTCTCCTCGGCGGGCTGGAACATAAACCGGACTGTTCCCTCCAGCGCGGCCTCATTTTCCTTCAGCATCTTCGCGGCGGTCAGCAGCATAGCGGCGTGGAAATCGTGGCCGCAGGCATGGTTTTCGGTCCCGGTGGGGCAGGCAAAGGATTCGCCGCTCTCCTCCGGCATGGGCAGGGCGTCCATATCCGCACGCAGCAGCAGGGTTTTTCCGCCGCTGCCCAGGGATGCCGTGACGCCCTCGCCGCAGGGCCGGGGGTCCAGACCGTACTCCCGCAGCTTTTCCAGCACGTACGCCTGAGCCTTTGGCATGTGCAGGCCCACCTCCGCGTTGGTGTGGAACCAGCGCCGGTCCGCAACAGTTTCTTCCTTCAGCTCCAGCGCCCGTTTGTAGTAATCCATTTGCGTTCCTCCTTTGCAGGCTGTATTGGGTTTATTTGGGGAATAGCTGAGGAGGAAAGTATACTGGATTTTCTTCCTTCCGTCAACACATTTTGTAATCCGCTAAAGAAGGAATGACTTGTACGCATGGCGCATATCCTTTCCCAAGGGGAGGGTATGGTCATGGAACGGGTCAAGCTTTATCTGCGCGAAAACTGCCGGGGAGAGATCGCACTGTGTCCGCAGGGCAGCAGGGTCGAGGTGCGGGCCGTCATGGAGGACCCGGGGGACGGCTTATACCGTGCGGTCCTCTGCGGCGGAAATGGAGAACTGCCGGTAGGGGTTCTGGCGCCGGAGAACGGCGTGCTGGAGGCGCGGCGGCTGCTGTACCGGCGGGATCTTGAAGGGCTGGGAGAGCCGCTGCGGGGGGAGGCACGGTGTTCCTTCCATTTTCAGGCGGCGTGCTGGAGAGAAACGCGGTGTCCGGCAGAACTGTTCCAGTCGGAGTTCTGGGGGAGCCGTCTGGAACCGCAGGAGCTGGGCTGGTGGCGGCGGGAGGGCGACCGGCTGTATCTGGCGCTGCCGCTGGCAGAGGACCGGCCGTTCCCGTTGGAGACGCTGTTTTGTCTGGCGCGGGTGGAGTCTGTGGAGGGAAGAACCTGCGCGGTGTTTATGTTTCAGGGGGATGAGCCGGCAGAGTGAGCCGCCGTGCAGGAAGCGGTTGCCTGACCGGCATAAAATACGGAAAAATTATGAATTTATGCATAAATTGTCGTTATGTAAACTTTCCGCAGGAAAGGTGTCTGTGGATATCCCCCGTTTTGCAGTCTGATTCTTGAGTAAAAATATAGTATTAAGGACTGGAAACAAAAGAAATCTTTTGTGGAAAACTATGTGGAAAATGTTAATAACTTTTTGTACTGACCTTTCCTGACAATTTTTTTATGTAAATCCCATATAAATTTAAGATGACATATCCGATCAGGAATCGCTAAAAAGATGAAGATCTTTTCAGGAATTTTGACAGCGGTATTTCTGTAAATATGCCGGGCAGTTCATTTTTAGAATGTAAACTCTGCATATCCAGACAACTGTTCTGCAAGAATCTCTGCAAAAATTACTATATGTTATCACAAGAAATATTTTTGGGGATTGCACAATTTCCCCTTGACGGACTCAAAAAAATATGCTATACTCAATCCGTTGTGTAATCGTGCTGGTGTAGCTCAGCCGGTAGAGCAGCTGATTCGTAATCAGCAGGTCAGGTGTTCGAGTCACCCCACCAGCTCCAGATGACACGATAGATGCCGCAGGTGGAAACGCCTGCGGCACTTCTGTTTTCGATGAGAGAGCAGCCAGCGGGGTTCCGTAGTCCGCCGCCCTTATTTCAACCTAAACCACTCCAATTATACATATGCTTCCAGAATCTGAATCAGTGCGTTTGCACTGCTGCTGTGGGAACGCTTCAAAATGGCGTGGGTGCGTTCGGATTCCAGCACCGCACAGCGGGCCATTTCATGGGAGGCTGTTGCGGTGAACAGAATCAGCAGATCCGGATTCCCGATCTGACGGCTCAGTCCGGATTTGATTTTTGTGAATACTTTTGGTTTATGGTGGTATTGCTTACAGATTTCCTTATATCTGTTTTCCATGCGCTCATGTCCGCCAATAATGACCACACTCATTTTGTACACGTCCCTTTCTCATATTTTTAATCGCAGTTAGCTCTTGCTAACCCTCTTGAAACAGAATCCCCCTGAAGGAACATCCTTCCGGGTCCGGTTGGAATTAGCAGCAGCTAACCCCGTGGATTACCTTACCATATTATTCTGTGATTTGTCAAGAACATTTTGGAAATAGCTGTTCCGCATTCGGCGGACTCCATTAACAGAAAGAAAATTTCTTTTGTAGTGCATAACGGGACAACATGTGGTATAATAGAAAAAATTGTCGAATGATGGAGGAAACAGCTATGCATAACGACCTGTCTGAATGGGATTTGGAGGAGTGGGAGCTGGAAGAGCTGGCCGGACGGCAGACGACGCCGTCCTCCCACGTCCGCACACGCTCCCGCCGGAGCGGACCGAATTATCTGCCTCTGGTCCTGTCCTTCCTTGCGATGCTCATAACCGGAACGGTACTGTTTTTGCTTCTGCGCGGGGACAGTGAGCCGGAACCCCCTCCCGAGATCCCGGAGGAAGAACCGGTTACTTTCCGGTTCGGCGACACGCTTTTGACGCCCCTGGAGGGAATGCCCCTCAATCCTTATAACAAAGATGCCTTTTCGACAGACGAAAAAGGCCGGGCAATCTATGAAGCGGACAGAGGACGGGCCAGAGCGGGCGTTGACGTATCCACGCACCAGAAGGACATCGACTGGCAGGCGGTGGCAGCGGACGGCATTGAATTTGCCATGCTCCGGCTGGGACACCGGGGCTACACCGAGGGCGGACTGTTTCTGGACCAGACCTTTGAACAGAACCTCCGGGGCGCACTGGACGCCGGATTGGAGGTAGGCGTCTATTTCTTCTCGCAGGCCGTCACGCCCGAAGAGGCGGAGGAAGAAGCGGACTACGTGCTGGCCGCTCTGGACGGACAGGCACTCACCTTCCCCGTGGCCTTTGACTGGGAGTACATAACCGAGGACGAGGCCCGCACAGACGGTCTGGACGGAACGGCAATGACCCGCTGCGCCGCGGCTTTCTGCAAGCGGATCGAGGAGGCGGGCTACCGTCCGGCGGTCTATTTCAACCGGACCCAGGGCTATCTCCACTACGACCTGCGGGAGCTGAAGGACTATGACCTGTGGCTGGCGGAGTATGCCGTCCCGCCGGATTTCTACTACCGCTTTGACCTGTGGCAGTACTCCGACAGCGGCCGGGTGGACGGCATTCAGGGGGACGTGGATCTGGACTTGGCCTTTTGGTAAAAACCTGTATTCAACTATAAACCTACAGGAATAATGCAGGAAAAGGAAGGGTTGTA
>CAMWSZ010000200.1 GCA_947177005.1 uncultured Clostridia bacterium
AAAAAAGTTTTGAAGAATTTTTCGTCCGGCTGGCGAAAAACGGCGGTGTGCGTACATATATAAAGTGAAGGGAGGTGCAGAGAATGGCGGACCGAAAGGAATATAATGCATACGGCTTTCTGGAAGAACTTCCCCTGGAACGGTTGGAGGAACTGTTGGCGGCTGCGTCCGCCGGCGAGGAGGACGAGGCGTATCTGGACGCCGTAATCAGCGCCATTCTCAAGAAAGAAGAAACCAGTCTGCC
The DNA here is from genome assembly GCA_947177005.1 of uncultured Clostridia bacterium. Taxonomy (GTDB): domain Bacteria; phylum Bacillota; class Clostridia; order Oscillospirales; family Oscillospiraceae; genus Pelethomonas. The sequence continues at coordinate 245 of CAMWSZ010000200.1, forward strand.
AGACATTGACCAGGCGTGGGCGGATTTCCAGCAGTATCGGACAGAGAGCGGCGATACGCCCTTGTTTCCTGCTGACGAGTCTGCTGCCGGAAAAACTGTTTCTCAGCGGACTGTCAGATTCCAGAAACTGATTCGAATTGGGTTAGCTGCCGCCCTTGCGGCAATCTCCATACTTGGAACAATGGCCGCTGCGCAGGCGGCGGGACTGGACGTCTTTGGCGCAATGGCCCGCTGGACAGACAATGTATTCAGCTTTGGTGAAATTCGGTCTGACGGTGCGGCAGATGTTCCATCTGAGTTTACATCATTGCAAGAGGCGTTGGACGCATATGGCATAACGGAAGTTTCTGAACCGTGGATTCCGAATGGATACACATTAGACAGCATAGAAACACTTTGTATGCCTGATGGGACGCTGTGGCATCTGTCAGCAGAATATACAAACGGGATCGCGCCTCTGCATATGGTGATTGACAGCTATTGGGACGAACCAATTTCGCAGATTGAAAAAACAGACGCTCCTGTTGAAACCTTTGTGGTCAATGATACCATAGTCTATTTACTTGAAAATATTCATGACAACTCGGCAGCATGGGCAACAGAACACTATGAATGCTTTGTTGGCGGGGCAGTTGAAAAGAGCGAACTGCGGCAGATGGTGCTTTCCATTTATGAAAACGGATGGAGTGAAAGTGGGGCGGCGTTTACATCACTGCAAGAGGCATTGGACGCATATGGCATAACGGAAGTTTCCGAACCGGCTTGGATTCCAGAAGGGTACACATTCAGAAGCGTTATGGCAGACTGCTGGCCTGACGGGGAAATTATATGTCTGGCGGCAGAATATTCCGATGGAACCAATATTTTGGTTTTTGAGATTGAGCGCTATAAAGACAAGCCCAGTTTGCAAGTTGAAAAAACAAGCGCTTCTGTGGAAACCTTTGCAGTAAACAGCTCCACAGCCTATTTGCTCGAAAACATTAACAACAACATGGCGGCATGGGCGACGGAGCACTATGCATGTTATATTAGCGGCATAATTGAAAAAAGCAAACTAAGGCAGATAGTGCTTTCCACTTATGGAAATTATCAGTAAAAGAGAAAGAGCCAAGCGTGTCAGCATTTTTGAATATTGTTGTTTAAGCAGCTTCTGGGCGGGTGTTCCAAACATTCCCGGAAGCAACCGGTTGATGTTCATTTAGTTATGAGAATAATGGGGGGCTTATGGATATTAGAATAAAAACAACCCATAGCAATAGAGCCGCATATTACAGACAACAGAATACTCCAGTACAGCAGGAGAAGAAATTCTCTTCTGCCCGTACACAGGATGAAATTATCATCTCTCCGGAGGCGCGGGCGGCTATGGAAAAACAGGCGGCACTGCTGAATTCCGCAGTCTCTGTCAGTACGGTTTTGGAGGAACAAACCAGCAATAAAGCAGCCACCAATTTTACCTCTTTTGAGGAGGAGTTTAACAAGATCGTACAGGATTATTCCAATGTTATCCGAAAATATTATGCTGAGGAGCATCAAGAAAACCTGACCTATGACGATCCCAGGAACCATATCTGGGATAAATATAAGAATCCGGATTCTCCCAGCTTTCGCTCTCATTTATCGGAAGACGAACGGGCTTGGGCTTATGATCAGGAACTGGACCTGCTAAACGGCGGGAAACATCTGCAATTACAAAACCCTTATGTTTTCAATCATCCGCCTGCTTTGACCTCTGTCGTTTTGCAGGCGAATCAGGCATGTCGGGAGCAAATAGATCAATCCATTCAGAGACTTTTCATCGAAAATGACATTGATGTCCCGGCAGACGTGACTTTCCAGCTGACTGTGGGTAAAAATTACTCCATTCATGTAACCGGCTTGGAGGACCAGGACTTGACGGCAGCCATTGAACAGGCGCTGAACTCCGGTGACAACGGGAAAAATCTTTACAATCATCTTAAAGTGATATCCCCCGATAGCGAACTGTTGGAAATTAGCTATGCCAACGGCCATTTGTCAAAGGCAGATACTCAGATAGAACTAGGAGACAACGTTCTTGATGAAGTTAAAAAACAGACCTGCCCGGTCTATACCCAGTTTTCCGACGAATACGATCCAAAACGAAACGCTTTAATGAATGATAGAATTATTGGCCTTAACACAGGCTCGGAGTTGGATTTCCTGCTCAACACCCAAGAGGCCATCGACCGTTCCAATGCCTCAGTGCGGCTCTATGGACCAGAAATAATTGCCCGACTCCAGGCTGGAGATTTGTTTCCCAACCGAACTTTAGCTGTCAACTATGATCGTGAAGTTGACCCTGACTACTCGATCTCTGCGGCAACTTATTTAAGAGCCTATGTACAACAGGCTTTAGACGCCAAAAAAACGATTGAGGCGTACTATGCGGACGCTCATAAAGAGAACAGTGCGTATCAGCCATTCATAGAAGGTGTCCGTCATATTAAGGACAAATACAAAAATCAGTTCTCGTCTATTTTCCGCGCCGATTTGCCAGAGGCACAGCGCAATATGGCTTACCTTCAAGAAATGTCATTGCTGACAACAGGTTCGCTGTCCACTCTGGGCGACCCATATGCCTTGGCTTCTCAAGGCGGCATGTTAAATACGCAAGCTATGCATAATAAGGCAATGCAGGCCGTTAGGGAGAAACTGGATGGACTGCTGAAAGATTTAGGTCATATGTGACGGCTTGTCCGCCCAATACAGTGAGGAGGTAAATGTGGTCAATACTTATGCGTTCATTCCTACCGGCACAATCACACTTCAGGCTGACGGCATGTATCAAATAATCTTTACCACACCGGCTATCTTTGCCAGGCTTTTTTACAGTACTATGACGGTAACCTTGACAAAAAAGGGGTTGAGTCTGTCATACAGGAAGTTGTTTCCAGTCTTAGAAGTTCCTATGTGGAGAAAGGGTTTGACCCGGAAGAATTTATGCCAAAGTTGCTCCAGGATGTGTACAAACGTGTCAGGACCGATAACATATACGCTGTGAGGGAAAGAAGCGATAGGGATGTGCGCATATGACTGCCTATTACAACGGGGACGGCCGGAATTCCAAGGACTTCATTTATTATGACGCCAAGTATTACTATCAGTCTGAAGAAATGAAGGATACTATATTGGAGATTATGCAGAAGATTTCCCGGCAGTATGACGTTCCTGATGTGGAATTTCGGGAGGGCTTTGCGGATGGCGATATCCGAAAGGGCATCTAATCCTCCTATAATACGGTACTCAATAATGGGCAAAATTTTTCTTACATAGGAAGGAAAAAATCATGGATATCCGATTGAACATGAGCCCCGCAATGCGGGCGGCGTATCTCAAAAACCAGATTGAAGCGGCAGCGGCAAAAAAGCCGGAAAGCAACAATAATTCCCGTTCCCAGGACACAGTTGTCATCTCGGCGAAAGCAAGAACGGCCTATGTTGACGAACAGGCGAAAAAAACGCAGACAGCTTTGGTGGCAAAAACAGAAAACACCAGTAAAGAAAGTGAATCTGTTCGGATCAACGGCATCATGAAAAAGAATGGGAAATGGGACGACAGTGAAACAACCTTCGTTCATCATATTAAGGCAATGTCGATCGTTCAAGACACTGTGTTTGGCGGCAATACAATAGGACTCTATATGGGAGAACTTGAGCTGGCTGCCAATCAATATGCTCGTGACCAGATTTCCCAATCCGTTCAAGAACTTATTTCCAAAAACGGGATCAAAATTCCTGAAGGACAATCCTTTACTATGGATGTAGATCCCTACGATTTTTATATCAATGTGCGAGGTTTGGATGATCCGGAACTGACGGAAGCGATAGAAAAAGCCGTCAATGTGGGCAATAATGGATACTATCTGTTCTGTCATATCTCTGACTGCGCAAGACTGAACAACCAGTTCGGCTTTACCGTTCCCTCTGCGGCGGAAGCAATGGGTGAGGCGAAGCAGTCGTTGTACTTTATGGTGCAGGACCTGGCCGGGTGCGACATTCGGAGGCTTCACAGAGAAGACGGGCATATCTATATGCCGGACGGACAGGATTTGTGGGATGTGCTTGAAAAAGGAGCGTCGCAGTACCCAACGCCGGATGGTATCATTAGCATTGATATCAGCCCATATTGGGCGATTTATCAGCGCATCGCACAATTGGGCTGGGACAGTGTTCCGGACCCCGTATACCAGCTGCTTTATCAGGACGGCGGTCTCTATGATATCAGTACGGACTATGGTTATGGTCCCGGTCAGACAGGCTGGCAGGACTGGGCGCACGAACACGCAGCGGAACTGGCAGAAAAAATTATGAACGATATCGACCGCTTGATGGTCGAAACCGCAGCCAGAACCAGTGCCAACAAAGAAAGGAGAAAATCATGGATATCCGATTGAACATGAACCCCGCAATGCGGACGGCGTATCTGAAAAACCAGATTGAAGCGGCAGCGGCAAAAAAGCCGGAAAGCAACAATAATTCCCGTTCCCAGGACACAGTAGTCATCTCAGCGGAAGCAAGAACGGCCTATGCTGACGAACAGGCAAAAAAAACGCAGACAGTTCCGAAAGCAAAACCCGGCATCTCCGATGAAGAGGGCGAATCTGTGCGGGTCAACGGACTCATGATGAAGAATGGAAAATTGGACAACAGCGAAACCACTTTCTTTCATCTTATTGATGGACTGGCAGTCGCCCGGGATGTTGTGCTTGGCGGCGACTTGAGCAAAACATATGCTGGAGAATTTGAAATGATTGCCAATCAAATTGTTCGGGACCAGATCTCTCAATCCGTTCAAGATCTCCTTGCCAAAAATGGAATCAAGATCCCTGAAGGACAATCCTTTACCATGGATGTGAATCCCTACGATTTTTATATCAATGTGCGAGGTTTGGATGATCCGGAACTGACGGAAGCGATAGAAAAAGCCGTCAATGTGGGCAACAACGGATACGTTTTGGACTGTCATATCTCTGACTGCGCAAGACTGAACAGCCAGTTCGGCCTTACCGTTCCCTCTGCGGAGGAATCCATGGGTAAGGCGAAGGAGTCGCTGTACTTTATGGTGCAGGACCTGGCCGGGTGCGACATCCGGACGCTTCGCAGAGAAGACGGGCATATCTATATGCCGGACGGACAGGATTTGTGGGATGCGCTTGAAAAAGGAGCGTCGCAGTACCCAACGCCGGATGGCATTATCAGTATTGATATCAGCCCATATTGGGCGATTTATCAGCGCATCGCGCAATTGGGCTGGGACAGCGTTCCGGACCCCGTATACCAGCTGCTTTATCAGGACGGCGGTCTCTATGATATCGGTACGGACTATGGTTACGGTCCCGGTCAGACAGGCTGGCAGAGCTGGGTACACGAACACGCAGCGGAACTGGCAGAAAAAATTATAAACGATGCCGAACGCTTAATGGTCGAGACCGCAGCTAGAACCAGCGCCAACGCCGTGCCGCGTACTGCGTCTGTACCGGAAAAGACTGCGGCGGTGAAGAAAACGGCAAAAGAACCGGATACGTCAAAGGAACCGGAAGAATCGGAACAGCCAGAAGCAGAAAATCCGGACGAAGCCACATGGAAAGGCCCGCGGACCATTCCGATGTATGGGAAACGGGAGCCTCTGGTACTGGAGCTGGAGAAACTGCGGCTGGCCGATGGAATCCTTCTTACACAGAAAGTGCGATTTTGACAGCGAACGATGAAGGGGGAGTACTTATCATATTTCCCACAACGGACCGCGATAAATTATTATTTCTGAAATAAAGGCTAGGAATGCGAAGGGAACTATGGTAGAATAAG
>CAMWSZ010000201.1 GCA_947177005.1 uncultured Clostridia bacterium
GTATATTTCACGGAGTTTGACAGCAGGTTGATAAGGATTTGATTGATCCGTATTTTGTCGCCCAGCAGGTGTTCAAAGTTCAGGTGGGAGGCGAAAATTTCAAAGGTTTGATGTTTCTCTTTGGTTTGGGGCCGGATAATCGTGTTGATCTCCGCAATGACCTCGGCCAGATCCATGTCAGCCAAGCTCAGCGTGGTGCTGCCGCTTTCAATCTTGTTCATGTCCAGCACATCGTTGATGAGGCCCAGCAGGTGCTGGCTGGCGGCTTCAATGCGTTGGATATATTCCCGGACCGCCTCAGGATTCTCCACCTCATCCCGCATCAAGGTCAAAAAACCGGTAATAGCGTTCATGGGTGTGCGGATGTCATGACTGACACTGCTCAGGAAAGCGGTTTTGGCCTCGTTCGCGGCCTGAGCCATGTGCAGGGCGTCCTCCAGAGCCGCTTTCTGCTTCTGTTCCTTGCGGACGATCTCGTCGATATTCCGAAATCCGGCCAGCACAAGAGAATTGGTCTGGCCTTCTGACTGATACGTCACATAGGTAAACTGGAAATTGTGAATTTCCTCCCCGATCCGGACGCGGTAGGTTCCCGTATACTCCGGGCCGGCGGACAGCGCCTCCCTGACCCGCTCCAGGGAAAGGGCCTCCGTCAGATAGTCTTTATCCTCATCCAAAACCCGGTTCTCAATGTACCGGTGCAAAATCCCGGCATAGGAATACGACTCTTTGCTCTTCCAGTCCAGTCCGGGGGTTTGGTAGCCATCCAGCTTTACCACCCGGAGGACGGCGTCCTGCATGTTCAGTGTGTAGACGTTCAGGTAATCCCGGCTCAGGGCGTTGACAATCGCCAGCTGTTCTTCCAGTTCCTGTTTGGCCTGTTCGGTTGTTCGGAGGAGCTTGTTGTTCCACCGGGAACGCAGATAGAGGAAGAAGATCACGCCGATGGCCAGAGTGACCATCGCGGACAGCAGAAGGAGCAGTCCCGGATGAGCGGATATATATTGGACGAAGGCCACGTTTTCCGGCATACCGGCGGTATACTCAGTAATCAGCTGGCTGAGCACATCGTCCGGCACCTGCTGGATGCACTTGTTCAGGATCGTAATCAGTTCATGGTCGCTGCTGCTGGGGATATACATGTTGAACACGATCTGCTCAGAATCGATCATGCTGAACTGAAGGGAATTTGTGCGGTCATTATTCACAAAGAACTGTGCCGCATGGGTACGCATAAAGGCGGCATCCGCCTTTCCGTCCAAAACGGCCTGCACCACGTCTGTCGGTGACGGATAGACATAGATGAGGGCGTTTTCGAACTGCTCATGCTCCAGGGGCAGGCCCACCAGGCCCTCCAGCACGGCCAGGGATGAGACCGGACCGCTGAAATCCTTACGGGTCACCAGGGTCGTGCCTGTATTCATATAGGTATCGGTCAGAAATCCGCCGGCGGTATATTCTGTTTCCATGGAGGCGGACTGCTGCCAATCGATCACCACGTCCACGCCGCCGCTCTCTTTGAGCCGGTCGTATTCCGCATTGTCCTCCGGCACGATCATCTCATAGGGCAGTCCGGCCATCTGCATCAGCCGGTCAAAGAACTGCGGCAGAATTCCTTTCAGCTCTCCGTCCTCTACGTAGGAATAGGGTTTCCGGTCGGGCATACCCGTTACGGTAATACGCTTCTTCCCGGAAATCACCGTCTCTATGTAATCCAGCTCCCGCTGGCCAAAGCCGCTGGCGGAGGAGACGCTGGATCTATAATATTTGTTGTACAGAGCGTTTCCCCAGTCCCCCTCGTAGAGGTTCATCTGATTAATGGCGTAGTTGATCTCGTCCAGAAGGTCCTGATCTTCCTTCCGTGTAATGGCGTAGAAATAATCAATATTGGTGGTATCCAGAAGTCTCTCGTTCTCCGACCGGCGAAGGTTGCTGGTGAGGATCGCGTCAATGTCGCCGTTCCGGAGCGCCGTCTCCAGCTGGTTGGAGTCCTCGTATTCACGGGCATGATAGGTAAATCCGTACTCCGCCGCGAAAACGGGCAGGGTCCGGTTCTGACTGCTTCCAGCGAGCAGTCCCACCGTCATGCCGTCGTATGTACTGTAATCTCCGGAGACAATGCTTGTGTTATCCTCCAGAACGGATAACACCGTGCTGTTGCGTTCAATGGGAACAGAGAACGCAAAGAGCTCCGTGCGCGCCCGGGTCTTTCTGGCGGAGGTCACCACGTCGATCTCACCGTTCAGCAGCATAGCCTGCATTTCTTCCCAGGACTTATCATAGCCGGTAAACTCGAAATTCAAATGAGAGTACTGGGAGATCAGGTTCAGTAATTCAATGCCATAGCCGGTATAGACGCCGTCACTGTCCTGCATGTGGTAGCCGTCAAAGAAGAAAACGCCCGCTTTAACCGTTCGGTTATTCGCCGGTTCCTCCGCAGCCGCGGCAGGGATGTTGGATGAAAGCAGCACAAAGCATATAAACAGCGCGAGGATTTGTTTGATATAAGGCCGATTGAGCAGATGCCTTCTCCGTTTTCTTTTCATTATATCAGGGTCCTTTTCTGTTTATCATAGAGTCTGTAGGCAGAGGGATGCTGAAGGAACAATTCCTACGTTCCCCCATGAAAGGCCAGCCGCAGTTGGACTGTAGTTTGTTGCCTTGCTATTATACTCCTTTCCATCCGTGCATTCAAGAGGAACTCAAAAAAATGAATTATATCTACACGCAGCATCTTTTGATTGAGGATTCACGCTGCTTTTGTAAGGATACACGAAGGATTATAATCCAATGTGATGTGACCCGCACGTGAGCGTATATAAAGGATTCGCGGGTATAGTCTACAAAAGACATATTGATACGCTCCCCCTATGAGAGACAGAGGAACTGTCAAACATAGGGGGAGAAAGTCTGTCAGCGGCAATTAAGCGCGGAAAAGATAATACACTAGGTCTTGGGAATAATGCAAGTTAACGCAAAACTTTTGATTAGTTTTAACAGGGCTGACCCAGGATTTGTACTCAACTGACCCAGAAAAGTTCCAATGGTAATAAAATTTGATGCATCGCCCAAAAGATCTCGAAACAGCTGCCCTTTATTCTCCCCTAAAGACATCTTCTCTCCGGCCGCTTTCAAAATTGGATTATCACTTTGGCTGAATTCTTTGCCTAAATCCGTCAGTACTTCTGCTGAAAGTTCTGTTCTGCCGTCTCGAACATTCTGTAAAAATTCGATTAACTGTTGGACTGTCAATGTACTCTCCTGCAAGGCAGCTGTATTTATCTTTGTTATTTGGGCGTGTTCTTTTAGAATCTCAATTTCTTTCTTATGCAAATCATTGTTGTATTCCATAGCCTCAACAAGTCTTTTCCCCAGCTGTTTCTCAAAGGGTATGCTTAGATTAACCCCTGTTCTCTCCGCAATTTCAGCTGTAACAGTCTGTGACAGTATTGCCGAAGGCAGTGATTGATGGTATCTATTCTGCTCTGTCATTACTTTATCTTCAACATCCGAGAGATAGCTACCGTAGATTAGTTTCATCAGGGACTGTATGGAAAAAAGGCTCCGTTCTCCTTGAATGGTTGGCACACCCTGCTTTTTCCAGTACCATATGCGATCCAATGTAAACCATGCTTCTTCACAATCGTTTTCTGCCAGGACGGAGACCTCTGCTTTCAAGGAGAGGGTTTTGTTAATTTCTGTAATTTGCCGGCAGAGGGGCTGGAGCCACGTCCATGCTTCATACTGCGCTGTCTGCGAATATACATCAATTTGCAGTTCATTTTCTTCGCTATCACGCCCTGTGGTCCGGATTACTGCACTGAGCCCCTGAGGTTCACATTCCAACCAAAAACCTCTGCGCCAGCGTTTGCCAGGGCGCAGATTGGCAAAGCAATAGATCATTAAACGATGCAGCACATTTTCTGGCAAAAAAGTATAGCGGAACCGGCAGGCAGCATGTTGTTCCCAGGTTTTTGGTACAGGATCCAGATTTGAATTCGGATTGCAAAGGGTTGGCATAAACTCTGTGTTTGCATCTGCGGGATAAGAAATACGAAACATCCGCATAATATCCAACACATAACCACACTCTTCTTTATTATATGATACATTTTCCAGGCAAGGAATTCCGTCTTTCTTCATTGCCTCGCTGCCCGGTTTTTCCAGAATTCGATATATTTCACTCAGCGAAATCAACCCATTGTCTGTTTGCTGTTTTTCCCAGATAATCTTATAGACCGCGCTGGTCAGCCACATAGGTTCCAGTATTTTGTAATCGGCGGCCTGTTCCATTCCATCGCCGGTCAAATGATAGCTGAAACAAACCCCCAGATCATTAAACCATGTCAGCAGCCACGCACGGAGACCGTCGTCCGAAGGAACCGAATATTGGTCACAAAGCTTGTAAAATGCTTGCCGGTCAATATAATATACTTTCTCTTGATTTGGATCTGCGCCGTTCTGCAGGCGCAGCAGGTTTTGACGAACATTCTCCCAACTTTCCGGTAGTTCTATTTTGCAGCTGTCCAGGTCAAGGGCTTGCTGAAAGATAAAGCATTCTACCTTCTGACGAAATTCTTCATCGCTGGCATCCATTGAAGAACAGTATTCTACACCTGCCAGATTGGAAAACTCCTGTTTCAATCCGCTGTAATCCAGATCCCTGTTTTTCCCGCCGCTAATTTCGTTGACCAACAGCAGTGCCGGTGCATTAGGCGCGATACTTTGAATTGTGCGAAGCCAATATCTGGCCCGGCCAGTCTGTTTATCTGCCCGGGTATCAACCATAACCACATAGCAGGTCCGGTCCGTAAGGAAACAGCGGTGCATTTCGTGCATAATATCCTGACCGCCAAAATCCCAAACCCGCACCTTATAAGATCCACCACATTTCTCTGCAACCAAATCCTCAATCAGAATCCCATGCGTTTCCTTTGTGGGATAATCACCCTTGCGGCAGTTGTGAAGCAGACGCTGGATTGTATATGTTTTTCCAACCTTTCCATCCCCCAGAAAAATTACCTTTGCCTCTCGAATCGGACGTTTAGCCGCATTAAAGTAATCCTCAATTAACTTGCGGGATTCTTGATAATAAAGAGATTTATCACGGGACTGGTCAAACAGAGCAACCGGTTGAATGGAGAGTTTTGTGTCTTTAATAAGAATTTTTCGGTCAGAATAAAAAGACAACCGGTTATCTGCCAAAAATGGAATGTTTAGCTGTAGTAGAGAATCAGGGAATTCTCTTAACTGAAGAAATGAAAGATTCAGTGTATGTAGACTGGTCATGGCACCAATCCACTCGGGCAGGCTGGTCAGCTGATTATTGGATACATCCAATTCCGTAAGCTGAGATAGTCTCTCAATCCACTCGGGCAGACTTGTCAACTGATTCTGAGATATATACAATTTATTGAGCTGAGATAGTTTCTCAATGCTCTCCGGCAGACTTGTCAACTGGTTTCCGGATACATTCAATTCCGTAAGCTGAGATAGTTCCCCAATACTCTCCGGCAGACTTGTCAACTGGTTTCCGGATACATTCAATTCCGTAAGCTGAGATAGTTCCCCAATACTCTCCGGCAGATTTGTCAATTGACTCCCAGATACATCCAACACTGTAAGCTGAGAAAGTTTCCTAATCCACTCAGGCAGACTTGTCAGCTGATTCTCAGATACATCCAACACTGTAAACTGCGAAAGTTTCCTAATACTTTTAAGCAGATTTGTCAATTGATACTCAAATACATTCAATTCCGTGAACTGAGATAGTTTCCCAATACTCTCCGGCAGACTTGTCAGCTGATTCCTGGATATATTCAACTCTATGAGTTGAGATAGTTTCCCAATACTCTCCGGCAGATTTATCAACTGATTCCCGGATGCATTCAATTCCATGAGCTGAGATAGTTTCTCAATCCACTCCGGCAGGCTTGTCACGTTCTATAATCCAACTATCACGAGTCGGACGAGAGCTAGGGTCGAGATCGCGTACGGCGCCGTTGGCATATAAAA
>CAMWSZ010000202.1 GCA_947177005.1 uncultured Clostridia bacterium
GCATGTTCATTGCACTGTAAAAAGCGGCGGGGGGATAGTTCTCCCGAATGCGCTCCATGGATTCTTGAAATTCGGAGGCGTCGCCGCCCTGCAAATACGCCAAGGCGCTGACCCGGAAGGGATAGTTCATCAGGCCGTGGGTCTCGCGGCCCAGCAGATAACGCCGCCGCCGGTCATAGGCAATTTTATTGCTGCCGTCCTCCCAGACCTCGCCCAGCAGAAAACTGCCGGGCTTTTCCTCCGACATGACGGCGCGTATCCGGGCAATGAATTCGTCGGGCAGTTCGTCCGCCACGTCCAGACGCCAGGCGTCCGCCCCGGCGCGAAGCCAGCGGCGTATGATCGAATTTTCTCCCTCAATAATATAGTCAATATAACCGGGGTGACTCTCGTTGACGGCGGGCATGGTATGCACGCCCCACCAGCTGTCGTATTCAGTTGGCCACTTCTGAAACGTATACCAGGAATAATACGGACTGTCCTTGCTCTGCGCCGCGCCCGGGTCAGGATAGGAGGCGTCTGCATTAAAATACCGGCTGTTGCTGCCGGTGTGGTTGAACACGCCGTCCAGCATGACGCGAATCCCCAGTGCGTGGGCTTTCCCGCACAGCCGCCGGAAATCCTCCTCCGTGCCCAGCATGGGGTCAATCCGCTCATAGTCGCCGGTGTTGTACCGGTGGTTGCTGTCGGATTCAAAAACAGGGCATAGATAGAGGGTTGTTACATGGAGACTGTGCAGATACTCCAGCTTTTCCTCGATTCCGGCCAGTGTGCCTCCGTAGAAATCGCTGTTCACATAAATGCCCTGTTCCTCCGGCAGCTCCATTGGTTCGTCCCAGGCACGGTGGATTGTTCGATGTCCCAGCATCCCGGTTGGGTCAGGCACCGATGAGCGCCGGAAGCGGTCAGGGAAGATCTGATACGTGACGCCCCGCCCAAACCAGTCCGGTGTGGCCAGCGTGTCCTCATAGACCGTCTGCTGCCAGGGCTCAGGGACCTCGCCGTCTTTCCGGCAAAAACCGTTTCTGCCGAAATCAACTGCGGCGCCGTCTTCCCCCATAAACCGAAAGTAATACCAGATCAGTTCCGGCTCCTCCGGCACGGTATAAGAGCCGGAGAATACCGTATACACGCCCTCCGTTCCGTCAGGGGAGAGGGGAACCTCCCGCGCCTTGTCTGCAAACTCGTATTGCAGAATCAACTGGCAGGACAAAAAGCCCTCCGCTGTCAGGGGGCGGAGGGTCAATAAAATTTCGGTGCGGCAGGGAACCGCCCCGTAAGGGGTTTTGCAATTCGGACTGCGGGAATCAAATACTTGCATAATCGTTTTACGCTCCTTCTCAATATTGCCTCTAAACTGTATTAATACGGGACAGCAGGGGGCGTTTCACGTGAAACACCCCCTGCATTTCACCGGTTGAATTCCGTGCGGGTGCATCAGGGGAGCAACTCGCCCTCCGGGATCAGCGCCGCGCCTGCCGTTCCGCTGCCGGAGAAGTAGGCGTTCAGAATGCCCACCGCCGCCGAGGCCAGCGCGGAACCGCTGTTGCCCTTCTCGATCACAATTGCCACCGCGATCTCCGGGTTCTCAAAGGGGGCGTAGCAAATGAATACGCCGTTGGTCTGACCGTCGCCCATTTGGACGCTGCCCGTCTTTGCGCCGGCCGACACGACGCAGCTTTTGAAGTAGCTGGCGACGCCGCCGGTCCGCACCAGATCTCCGGTGCCCTTTTTAATGGCCGCCAGCGTGCCGGGGGACATCTCAACAGAGTCCAGCAGCTCCGGCTCATGGCTGTATAACAGCTCGTTGCCGTCGTAGGATATGATGTCTTTGAGCAGGTGGCAGGCGTAACGCTCACCGCCCCGGACGACGGTCGCCGCATAGTTGGCGATTTGCAGCGGCGTGTATACGCTGCTGTGGCCAATGGCAATTTGCAGCACATCGCCGGGATTCCAGGTAAGTCCTTGGGATTCGGAGTACTCTGGGCTGGCCATAATGCCCTTTGCTTCCCAAAGCTCAATGCCTGTTGGCTGGCCCAGTCCAAAGCCCTTTACAAATTCGTTCAGCCTGTCGATTCCCACCTGACGCCCGACATCATAAAAGAAGTAGTTGCAGCTATGGTAAATCGCCTGGGAAACGTTAATTGAGCCGTGAGAGCCGCCGTACTGGCGGTAAATCCAGCAGGCCGGCTGGTAATCCTTAAAGTAGGTGTACCGCCCTTTTGTATAGATCGTCGAGGTGGGCGTGATGACGCCGGTCTCCATGCCCGCGGCGGCGGTACAGAGCTTAAAGGTGGAGCCGGGGGAGTAGGTGCCGGACAGTGCCCGGTTCACAAACGGCCGTCCGGGATTTGTAGACAGTTCCGCCAGATCCTCCTTGTAGGTCCGCTGGCTGTAGGTCGGGTACGTCGCCATAGCCAGCACGCTGCTGTCCGAGATGTCCAGCACCACCGCCGCGCCGCCGCGGTCCTCAATGCCGTCCGCCGCGATCATTTCCTCAATCCGGGTAGCCAGTGCCTGCTCCACCTCCGCCTGAAAGTCAATGTCAATGGTCAGCGCCACCGTACCGCCCGGCTGCGGCTCAACGGAGTACAGTTCACTGGTGATCTTGCCGTCCCGGTCAGTGGTAATCAGCCTCCGGCCGTCCAGACCGCACAGATAATCCTCAAAGGCTTTTTCCACGCCGTCCTTTCCCACCTTGTCGTCCCATTGGTAGTAGTGGATGCCGGACACATCCTCACCGGCGGCCTTTGCAGTGTTGTACGGCTCGTTGAGGGCGTCGCGCTCCTCCCTGGTGGCGATGTCGCCCACCCGTCCCAGGATATGAGCGGCGTAATCTGTGTTATACTGCCGTTCGGATTTATGGCCGATGACGACGCCGTCAAACTGCCCGTCGGTCAGAATGGAAATCAGCTCCACGGAAACATCCTCCGCAAAGACATATTGAATCGTGACCGCGTTTTCGTTCAGGGACCGGAGGGCCAGCTCGTAGAGCACCCCAATCACCAGCCGCGCATCCCCGGCGGACATGTCCTCCGGCAGACCAAAATCCTCCCGCATCAGTGTCATCAACCGGTTGGCGGAGAGGGAATTGACGGTTGTGTCCTGCATGGTTTTCAGCGCGTCGGACATCATCGGGTAAGAGGTATTGGCGGTGATTGCCGTCTCCGACCACCCGCGGTCCCGGAGATACCCCTGCAAACGGCTGCGCTGGACGTCCGTCGTAGTAGAAATGGTATAGGCGAATGGAGGCTGGGACGTTACCGGCAGGCCGTCGTTCCACGCAACGCCGTACTGACGGCACAGGCTAATCAGCCGGTACGCCGCCAGCGCAACACTCCGTTTCCGGCTGAGCGCGGCGTTGTCGGGAACAAGGGAGCTGTCCGTAGGGACCAGCGAGGGGTCGAAGGTAATCGTGTAGATTTCACGGTTGGTAACCAGTACCTTGCCGTTGCGGTCGGTGATGATCCCCCGGGAGCTGACCACCGTCTCCGACCGGGGCACCTGCGTACTGGCTTGGGCCAGATATTTGCTGCCGTTGACGATCTGCGCGTTGTGCAGCAGAAAAATAAAGGCAATCAGGCAGGCCGAAAAAATGACCAGCAGAATATTTGACCGGATAAAAAAGCTGTGTCTGTTTTCTTCCACAGTGTCTCCTTTCTGTATGCTTATCAGTAGTCCACCGCGCAGCGCCTGTGAATGGCGCGGTAGAGCGGGAGCACGAGCACCGCCGCCGGCAGCGACAATACGGATTCCGCCAGCGCGGTCCAAGCCATCAGCCGGACATGCGCGCCGCCGGTACAGATCTGAATAAAGACCCGCAGGCCGCTGGTGAGGAGCAGCGCGCCAAAGGAAATGAACAGTCCGCTGAAAAAGCCCGGTGACAACAGGTTTTCCGCAATTCTGGAGGCCAGCAGCGCCGTGATGACAAACGCAATTGTAAAAAAGCCCTCAAAGGGTCCGTAGAGCAGCAGGTCGCATACCAGCCCCAGCACCAGGGCAAACACCGGTCCCTTCCGGGACCCCTCGTACATTGCCGCCACCGCCGGGAGGATCGGGTACAGAAACGGCGTCACGCCGAGCACCCGGATATGATTCAGGACCAGCGACTGCACCGCAAACAAAAACAGCGTCGCCAGAGCATACACCGCCCATTTGAAGGCCACATAACTTTTGGGCATATCATCCCACCTTTATAGATAATTTCCGGTTCAGTCGGAGATATCGAAGTCCGTGATAACGAACACCTGCGTCAGAGATCCAATATCCACCTCGGGCCGGACAATGGCAATCTGGGACATGCCGTCGTCCCCGGGGCGGACTTCCTCCACATAGCCGATCACCAGCTGTGACGGATAGTACTCGCCCAGTCCGGACGTCACGATCAAATCGCCGGACACCAGATCCGGGTCGGTTCCCAGATAGCCCAGAGACAGACATCCGTCGCTCATGAGGGAGAAGTCGCCCAGCGCCACCGCGCTGGCTCCGCTGCGGAACACCAGCGCACCGATAGAGGACTCGCTGTCCAGAATAGTGCGGACCCTGGACCAGTTCAGACCGGCCTCCGTCACCACGCCGATCAGGTCTCCGGTCTCCGTCACCACACAGTCACCGGCGGCGACATCATGCATAGTGCCCTTGTTAATGGTCAGCATACTGGACCAGTTGGAGGCGTCCTGCACCAGAATGCGGGCGGATTCAAAATTCAGTTCCCGGCGCTGTTCCCGCAGGTCCAGCAGAGACCGCAGGCGGATGTTTTCCTCGCGGTCCGCCACCGCGTGACGCACATCCTCTTCCATTTCGGAGATCCGCAGCTTTAACTCCTCGTTCTCGGCCTTCAGGGCGTCAAACTCCGTCAGGTAGGCGATCCAGCTGCCCCAGGTTTCCGAAACCGACGCGGACGCCGCACGGAAGGGACTGGCGATAAATCCGGCAATATTAGGCATAACGGCGGAGGTGGTGGAGAAATAGGTCATGACGCTGAGAATGACCGCGACGGCGGTAGCAATGGCAAGGAGGATAATCCAGTATTTATTAATTGGACGTTTCACGTCTCAGCCTCCCCCGCAAACAAACCGGCCTGTCCGGCAGCGGCCAGCATTCGTCCCAGCAGGCACAGCGGCAGGCCCACCACATTGCAGTAGTCTCCGCAGATCCCGGTGACAAACAGAGCGGCCCGTCCCTGAATGCCGTAAGCACCAGCCTTGTCCATGGGCTCGCCGGTGCGGATATAGCGGCGAATTTCCGGCGGGGTGAGTGTGCGGAAGGTGACGCCGGTCGTTTGGACTTGAGTATCCGTATGCCCGTCCATACAGACGGTAACGCCGGTACGGACCTGATGAGTCCGTCCGGACAGGGCGGAGAGCATCGAAAACGCCTCCTCCTCGCCATTCGGTTTTCCCAGACGGAGGCCGTCCAGAAATACCATTGTATCGGCGGCGATGACAAGCGCGCCGGGACCGGCAAGCCGTGCCGCGGCCTCCGCCTTCCTGCGGGAGAGCGCGGCAACGATTTCAGCCGGTGGAAGAGACGGGTCATAGGCTTCGTCCACCTCCGGGACCAGCACCGAAAAATCATGCAGACCGGCCTGTTCCAGCAGCTGTCGGCGCCGTGGGGAGTGGGACGCCAAAATGATATGCGGCATAGTTTCCATACCTCTTTTCATTACGCGATTCAGCGGCCCGTGGAGCCAAAACCATGTTCGCCGCGCTGCGTGGCCGGAAGCTCCTCCACGGTCTCGATTTCGGGGCGCAGGACCGGTACAACCAGCAGCTGCGCGATCCGGTCCCCAGATTGAACGGTATAAGGCGCGCCGCCGTTGTTGCGCAGGCCCACGCCCAAGGGACCGCGGTAATCGGCGTCGATGACGCCGATATCGTTGGAGAGCGAAACGCTGTTCCGCACGCCCATGCTGCTGCGGACAGCCATAATACCCACGTACCCCTCCGGAATGGCGACGGCGATTCCGGTGGGGATGACGGCCTGCGCGTTGGGGAAAATGGTGATAGGGG